>VMFT01000028.1 GCA_007376195.1 Parcubacteria group bacterium Gr01-1014_29
AACTTTTGGCTATAAAGGTCGATAATTAAAATCAAACTAAAAGAGGTGAAAAAATAATATGAAGAGATTTTTAGTTGGGGCAGTTACATCTGTAGTTATATACGCGGGCCTCGCAGTTCCCGCCTTTGCAGTAGTGGGTGGGGCTGAAGTAATTGTTGATCCTGGACAAAGTGTTGCCGGCTCTCTTACAAAAGATTTTAATGGAGTGCCTGTGCCGCAAGTTGAGTTTAGCGGGGGAGATTTAACAGCAGAAGTAACTGGAACGATTTCTAACCAAACCCTTGTATGGTCTTTATGTGTCGCACCCGGTGATGGATCGGCAGTAGAGTAGGTTGCAAACACCAAGAGGACCCTACGCAGTCAACGATAGTCTCTCAACATAGGGAATATCCTACTCTTTCCGTGCAAAGATGAGATCCTCCTTTAGTTGATACGGAGTGATGTTTTTGCATAGAGAAAAATAGAATTAAAGGAATTTGCCGCCAAAGAAAAACTTGAAATTGTCCCCCAGTAGTACAACCTCTGGTTGACTACGGGGCATGCTTTCCGCTCCGGCTCGTCTCTCAACGACCCGCAAGTTCAGATGGCGGAAAACGGCGCAGGTATGTTGTCTTGAGGATCGTAGCCGGCTGAAATTGTGCAACCGCCGATTGGCGTTGTGGTGAACGGATACACTGTCTTGACAAAGCAGTCTACCTTAGTGTATTAACGAGTAGAGGACGCCCCTCGGCGGCTCTAAAAAAATGACCCTGCGCCAAAAGCGCAGGGTGTTAATAACTTATGAATCAAAGAGGAAAGAATTCCGTTTGAGCTATTTTCAAAATACACCATAGATTGATACTTCCACGTTTGAAAGGATTGCTCCGGTCAGTCGCATCTTGACGCGTACATCACATCCACTCTCTTAAATTAAACTGTGGCTAATGAAACCATCTCATTTAAGAAACTGTCTAAAAAGTGCTTTTCGATGTAAAAATAGCCAGATTTTCGAGGAAAAATAATTGATTTGCGACGAAGGAATATCAACACAAAGATATTTCAAGGAGTAAATCAATGATTTTTAGCGAGTGATAGCTTGTTTTTACCGAAAGGGCGCTTTTTAGACAGTTTCTAAGAGGATACTATGAGCATACGTGTTATTACATTCGTATTGATCGGGCTTGCGGCTGTTATCGGCGGCATCTTTTTTGCGTTGAGAACCGCTTCCCATCCGGCTGAAAATATGCATATTCCCGCAAAACGCGATCTATACAAGCCATGGATTGAAGTAATTCGTCCGCATGTAGCGGCGTATGAAGAAACAGGCAAGAGTCATGTGTTGAGGAACGGAGACGAGGTAGAGCTCGGGAAAATGATTGAGACAGATGCAGGCGGTCTTGCCACCATCCATTTTCCTGACGGCTCGGTGCTGAGGCTTGATTCTGCGACCCGCGTAACTCTTGAGCAAGCCGAGTTCAATCCCGAGAGCGAACGGTTGATAGCGAAAATCTTTCTTGCCAGCGGACAAGTATGGTCAAAAGTGCTGATTCTTGTTACCCCGGATTCTCTCTGGGAGGTGCGGACTTCCAATGCGGTGGCAACCGTGCGCGGCACGGCGTTTGGCATGACAATGCGGGAAGGAAGGACAAGCGTCATAGGATCAGAGCATAGTGTGAGTGTGCGGCCGGTAGATCCGTTGACTCATCAAACGCTGTCATCGGAAGCGGTTGTTACTCCGGATACGTTCGTGGATATTAATGAAAAGGACATTCCGCTTATCAATGAGGGAACGTTGTCCCTTGCCGCCAAAAAAGTTACGGATGAGATTCTTGCCGATCCCTGGGTTAAGAGTGCAAAGGAGCAAGACACGCAATATGACCAGCAGATTGAAGAATTACACGGCAAGGGTTTGGAGGATAAATCCTTAAGAGAAGAATTTCGTGAAAAAATACGGGAACAGTTTGAAAAGGGAATTTCTCCGGAGGGGAGCGATGCTGGAGCGTCTCCGGATACGAAGACCATGCCGGAACAGCGGGAAGAAAAAGCAAATCTTCTGCCGGAGCAAAAAGAGCGTACGGATGCAGAAGAGAAACAAACTTCCAATAAGGCAATCCGCAAGAAAAATCGCTCAATTGGTCTCGCAAGCGCTTCCGCTCCCCAACCGCCTGTTCTTACCATACGGCCACAGGGAAACCTAAAAGGAGTAGTGGAAGGAGATCGTGTCAGGTTTAAAGCGGTTCTTGCTCTGCCCGACGGCAAAACTCGCATCGTAACCGCGGATGCCCAATGGAGTGTGCTTGGTTCTATTGGAAAAATGGCAAGCCCGGGCGTCTTTCTTGCCAAACTGGGTTCTGATGTGTCGGAGTTCGGCACTGCTCCGGGTGCAGTCATTGCCATATGGAAGGACCCGAAAAGCGGTGAAGAAATTCTCGGCAAGAGCGCCATATTCAATGTAGAAGCGAAAATAGAAACGGACATTAACACCGATGGATAAGATGCGCGTCAGCATAGTTGCCATAGCGTTCGGAGTTGCCGTGGCGATCTCGGGCTCTTAGAACCTGTTCACGATCTTCCCCCTACCTGAAAATGCATGTTTTTGGCTGCAAAACTTCGTCTCGCACTCATCGTAATACCATTACGCTTCGCGCTGATCGCAAACAGGTTCTTACACACTCGGTCTTTTTACGAGCGTGGAGTATATGCTTGAGGATTTGCTTGTCTCGCCGAAATCCGTACATGCTGACGTGATCATTCTCGCAATAGACGATGCATCTTTGTAGCGCATTGGCCAGTGGCCATGGCCTCGCGAAGTTTTTGCGTGCGCACTCTCAAAGAAATAACCGTGCTTTTTTAGACATTCGCGGGTTCACCACTATTTCAGAGAATGTCTCTCCGCAAGAATTGGTCCGGATATTGAACAAATATTTTTCCTGCATGAGCGCGAAAATTATCCAGCAAGAAGCAGTGCGTGATAACCTTGAATAACGAAATGGTTAAAAGTATGATACATAAGCGAGCGCAAAACAAAAGCGATCCATGGAAAGGTATCCGTTTGTCCGGTAAGAGAGCGGCGGGGTGCCGGAGCGGTTGAACGGGACGGTCTTGAAAACCGTTATACCCGAAAGGGTATCGTGAGTTCGAATCTCACCCCCGCCGCTTTCTTACGGGATGGAGAAAAATGAGGCCCCGTAAGGGGTTTAGAGGTTTGAGTTCTGCACCCACCGTTTTGTAACGGAGCCGGGGAAAACCGCCATACGGGAAACCGTATCGTGAATTTGAATTTCATCCACCTTCCTTATATGTCATCGTTTGATAAATTTCTAAAAAAGTTTGTAGAAAGTTTCAGCGGCAAAGACCCGATGATTTTTAGCGTTTTGGGCAATGTTTTTTAATGAGAATTATCGGAAACAAAACGCACGGCGATCTTGCCGAATTAGATGTTCCAATGATGATTTAATGGAATAGTTATGAAATTTGAATTAAAAAAATACAACAGGGGCACTCCAAAAGATTATCGGAATACCACCGATGGCGAACTAATAAACGACCTTCTCGATGTTGCTAATAAATTACAAAAAAACTCTGTTACTCAGGGTGAATATAATCAATACGGTAAATTTAATAGCCATATCTTTAGTAAAAGATTCGGAGGGTGGAACAATGGCCTTGGAATGACGGGTTTACAAATAAACAAGACCCATGACATATCAGAGGAGGACTTATTTCAAAATTTGGAAGAAGTGTGGATCAAACTCGGTAAACAGCCAACATATAAAGAAATGCAAAAACCCCTTTCGAAATATGGTCCTCGTCCGTACGTGCGCCGTTTTTCTACTTGGCAAAAGGCATTAGAAAAATTTGTCGCCTATGCTAATAATGAGGAAGATGTCTCATTAGAGGAAATAAAAACTTTAGAATTTGATCCAAGTACTCAGCATAAAACAAAAAGAGATATAAATCTGCAATTGCGTTTTATCGTTATGAAACGGGATAATTTCAAATGTAAAAATTGCGGGCGGTCGCCCGCAACAGACCCGACAATAATTTTACATGTTGACCATAAAAAAGCTTGGACAAATGGTGGCGAAACAGTATTTGAAAATTTAGAAACGCTTTGCTCTAAATGTAATATCGGCAAAAGCGATTTGGAATATTAAAAATGCTAAAATAATACTAGAAGTTAATCTAGTGCGTTTAGCTTATGGAAACACAGGGCATAAAATATACTGGTTCAAAAAGGGAAATACTTCCTGTTTTATTAGAATTGATAAAGCCGCTGAATATTAAAACGGTTCTAGACGGTTTTTCTGGAACGACAAGAGTTTCCCAAGCGTTAAAGCAAACCGGTTATATCGTCTATGCTAATGATATTGCTGATTGGTCAAAAGTCTTTGGTGAATGCTATTTATTGAACAGAAAACCAGCAAGTTATTATTTGCCAATTATAGGACATCTTAATCGCCTTCCCGGAAAATATGGCTGGTTTTCCGAAAATTATGGTGGCGAGCCGAATGACGGCTCGGCTATACAAAAAGACGGCAGAAAAAGAATTTGGCAATTGCATAACACCAAAAAACTGGACGCGATAAGAGAAGAAATTGACAAAATCGCAAAAGAGAAAATAGAAAAATCAGTTCTGCTTACCAGTTTGATTATAGCGATGGATAAAGTTGATAGTTCCGTTGGTCATCAGGTTTCGTATTTAAAAAAGTGGGCGCCCCGTGCTTACCACACGATGAAAATGGAAGTGCCTCGTCTAATTATTGATGATAAGCAACATCAAGTGTATCAAAAAGATATTTTTGATTTGGTAAATGATATTGAAGTGGATTTGGCGTATTACGATCCGCCTTATGGTTCTTCGAATGAGTTAATGCCGCCGTCTCGGGTGCGTTACGCTTCGTATTATCACATTTGGAAAACTATTTGTTTGAATGATAAACCAAAATTAGTTGGTGTGGCGAATAGGCGGGAAGATGTTGGCGATACAATTTCTGGTTCTATCTTTGAGGAATTTAGAAAAAATAACGAGGGGCAATATATTGTTATTGAAGCAATAGAAAAATTGATAGAAAATACACCAGCAAAGTATGTAGTTTTATCTTATAACAATAATGGTAGAGCAACTTTGCAAGCAATAAAAGAAATTCTAAAGAATTTAAAGAAAAAAGTTTCTATTATTGAAATGGACTACAAAAAGAATGTGATGGCGACAATTACTCGAACGACAAACGAATGGATTAATAAAACAAATGGAATTAACAAAGAATATCTATTCATAATCCATAAAAACGGAAAAACAGAAAATATGTCTGAAATTAAAATTGAAAAAATTGATATTCGTAATTTAGCACCAGTAAATCAACAGGAGTCAGTTTTTTAATTTTTCGATTAAACTATGGCAATTTTTGTTCAAATCTTGGATATGAGTATACTCATTTTTGTCGCTGAATGATTATTCTCACATTATCCATGATGGTCAGCCATTTAGTGATACCTACTAGAGAGGGTTTAATTGAGGTATGTTAATCTTATGAACACGCCTAAAAATCATATTGTGCTCAACAATGGTGCTCAAATGCCCCTAATAGGTCTTGGGACATGGGATGCTCTCCCTAATAAAGTGGGAGCGGCATTGGATTATGCGTTATCAGAATGCCAGAACATATTAAATCCAATATAGAAGTTTTTGACTTTGAACTTTCCGGCGAAGAACGAGAAATTATTACAACACTTGATAGAAGATATCGTTTTGTAAATCCCGCGGACTGGTGGAAACTGCCCTACTTTGATTAAAAAAAGGTGTTTCCGACTAAGTGTGTGTATTGATATGTCCCGCATAGAAGAATTAAAAAGAAAAGTTGACGAGTTATATCAGGCAGGAAATGACAGTCGCGCCGACTGGGCGGATTGGTTATACAAAAATCATATATTCGTAGTGGCGGAATACGCCGAAAAATTAGCCGAGAGGTATCACGCGAAAAAAGAGCTTGCAATGGCCGCGGCAATGCTCCACGACATAGCAGACACGGCGATGAAAAGAGAGGATCCTCGCCATGAACAAGAGAGCCAAGAGATTGCAAGGAAAATTCTAGGAGAACTGAATTTTTCCGAAGAAGAAATCAAAATTGCGGTTGATGACGCGATACGATTCCATAGTTGCCGCAATGGCGAGAAGCCGGAATCGCTTGAAGGCAAAATTCTTGCCACCGCCGATGCCATAGCGCACCTCAAAACAGATTTCTACGCGCATGCAGTTCAAGTATTGAAAAAAGAGGGCGAGTCACTTGAAGAAATAAAAAAATGGGCGCTTGCCAAAAATGAGCGCGATTTTCATGATAAAATCTTTTTTGACGAGATCCGCGAGAAAGCAAAACCTGATTATGAAAGAGTAAAAGATTTTTTCTCCGGAAGCGGCATACTAAACTTAGTTTGAGTAGTTTGGAAAATCTTGTTCAGCGGTAATTTTTATGGCAAAAATCAAAAGCAAGAAAGTAATTTTGTTTGATCTATACCAAACCCTTATTGATATAGACATCGGTGGTGAGAATAAAAAGAGAAACGAGGCGAAAGGATGGGAGTTTTTTGCGAAGTCGCTGGAACAATATGGCGTTTATATCGCCCCCGCGGAGTTTATCGCGCTAAATGATACACGGAGAGAGGATTTTTATGTAGGAAAAGATAAGAAAATTCATCATCATCATTTTTGCACACTTGTAGCGCGAATACTGAAAGACGATTTACATATCGAGTTTTCGCATGGAGAAATTTCCTCGTTAGTATCAAAGTATCACAAGATTGCTCGCGGGCATGTTCGTTTATATCCTGGAGTGGTTGAAGTTCTTGCCCGACTTCAGAAACAATACATTCTATCAACTGCAAGCTATACCCAAGGATGCTATACCCAGCCGGAATTGAAAGAACTGAACATAGATCAATTCTTTTCGTATTTTATTTATACTTCCGATGTCGGATTCCAGAAGGCGTCTCCCGAATTTTACAAACAATGTTTAGAAATTGTAGGGAAAAAAGCAGGAGATTGTGTGATGGTAGGAGATAACTATGATGTAGATGTTTTAGTTCCCCAAAAGTTAGGGATTAAGGCAGTGTGGGTTAAAAATCCCGTAACTGCCAATCAATACGCGCATTTATTTGAGCAAGAACCACAAGGTATGGTTAATCTTGACGAATTTGATAAACTTCCGGAAGTGATAGAACGCGTTTTTTCTTGAGTGGCGGCGCGTCCGCGAAGCGGACAGAAATAACGAAAAATTATCGCTATGAACAAAGAAACGTTACGGAAATTTTTAATTGAGGCGAATAAAGCCGGATATGCGGGCGGGAAGGAGAGAGAATGGATAAAAGAATCCGATGGCTCTACCACGATTCCTTTTCAAAAAGGGGAATGGCGATCGCATGATAATTTTTTCGGCGGAGAGCCGTATGGCGGCAGAAGCGTTGTTTTTTATCAAGAAAAGCCAGTATGGATAATGGTCTACTATGGGTGCGTTACAGAAGGAATTGATTCCCGCTTTTTGTACGGCATTTTATATAATGTTAGACACCGAGTGTTTAACAGTCATGTAGAAAGAGTATAGAGAAGGAGCGTATGCCAATGCATGGTAAGAGCCTGTTTGAAAACCCTCTTTCGTCGCGAGATTCCATAATTTCGAGCGAAAACGATGAAGGGTGAGGAAGGCGTATTTGGAAAATACGACGACGAGTCCTGAATCGTTTGCAGCCGAAATTATGGAATCGTAGCAGAATATGGGGTTTTCAAACAGGCTCTAAAGCGAATGCGGCAAATTTTCAGGAGAAGAGAAAATAACGCAAGCCGGAAAGTTGATTTATCACGCAGATTATTTTGGCGGTTTCGTGGATCAAAAAAGAGGAGCGTAGAAGTCCGTATTATCTTAAAAATGCATTCTGGCTTTAATTGAAAATTTTGTCTATACACTTTCTCATAACTCATCATATTTCCGGTGCGAATCATTGCTGTGGTGAGCAACGGGATGGGTAGCTGGCTGGCAATTTTTCAAGCAGTGTGTTATATTATCAATAGTTTTTGTTCATTCATGTTTCTGGTCAACAATCAAAGAAGAGGAGGGATCGTATGGAAGAAGAACAGCAATCGCAGGGAGTTCTGTTTGAAGTACAGCCTACTGCCACGCAGGTCACCGAACAGCACGCGGACATCGCATTGACAGGACTTTTCAACGTTCATGCCAACCAGATTAGCTCGGAACGACAAGCAATATGGCAACGATATACCGCTATGCTGATTGGTAATTCTATTGTGCTTGCTTTTATGGGTGGCGTAACATCATCACGGTACCGAGCTGTTGTTGGAGCATTGTTTGGAATCGTGTTGTGCCTTTTCTGGTATGGAATGACGAAAAGCGGTTGGAGAGTATTTAGAATGAGAGTACAATTAGCCCTTACATTCGCGTGGACGAATCTTGACTCTCGCGTAAATCCTTTTTCGGTAACAGTTGAATATGAAGCGGGTCATTTTGGCGGGTGGCTCTACCGTTTCGCCCTTGCTACTATTGCGCTCTTTGGGATATTGCACGCGGGAACTCTTGTTGCAACGCTTCTGAATCTCCTGTGAAAGAAATTCATCCGTCCTTCAATTAACAAAGCCACTTTCAAAAAAGTGGCTTTTTCTCTGGATGGTAGCACTTGCTTTTTTCAATGGTTGCTCCGCAAATAGCGTGACATATCTTGATCGTAATCTCTTCCTGTTCTTTTTTTGTAATCCCGCTTATACTTACGATTAGTATAAAAAGAGTCTATAGCGGTGATAATCACTGCTCCGATTGCCGCAGTTGCAACCATGATTACTCCTACTATTGGTGCTGGTTCCATGCCGCTCCCTCCTTATATCAGTATTTTTTCAGAAAAATAAAGAACTATCTAACAACTATAACGTACCACAAGATATAGAGTTTTGCAATACTTTTTGGCGTTTTAAGAATTTCTGAAAATCCGCTATGCGGGAAGAGGAAATTTTTGGATCGTGTAGCTATTTCGTTACGGAAGCAGTATACTAAACTTAGTTTGGGTAGTTTTGTTTGGGTAGTTTCTAAACAATCCTAAAAGAGATGGATGTTCAAAAACAATACATTGATAAGATTGCGTGGATATATATCAAAGACAGAAAGATTTTGAGCACGCGATCATACGGGAAGGACACATATTATATTCCGGGAGGCAAACGAGAGGCGGGGGAGTCGGATATGCACGCGCTCCGGCGGGAGATCAAGGAAGAATTAACCGTGGATATTCTGCCGGAGACAATAAAATATGTGGGCGTGTTTTCAGCGCAAGCGCATGGGAAACCAGAGGGAATAATAGTGCGAATGATATGTTATTCAAGCGAGTGTGAAGGCGCGATTAGGCCGTCTTCTGAAATTGAAGAAATAATTTGGTGCAACCACAAAGACCGAGAAAAAAGTTCTCCGGTGGATAAAATTATTTTTGATTGGTTGAAGGAGAGGGATTTAATAGAGTAAAATTGAGATTATGTAATTTAAGCTTCCGCTTATTTCTCACGCCATTTAAATCATTCTTCACTTAAGTGTAGTATGGTGCGGGAAATTAAGAGGCAGAAAGGAACGGGACAGTCACAATTACAAGAAATGACTTAAAAAAAGGACAATCTTAATGATTGCCCTATATTTAAGTCAAAAGTATATTTACTTATCTCTTATCTTCCATGTCTTTAACTATTTTTTCAATGGTGCGTGCAAATTTCTGCACATCCTCAAATGATCTGAATGTAACTTTCTGTCCGAGTTCATCTTGAATGATTCCGGGAAGTTTTTTTATCGCCCGATCAAGATGCGGTGCCGGAGATTCGTTACCCAGCAGTCTAAGTGATGCGGCGATCTCTTGAATTTCCGCATTGGAATGTCGTCCGCGATTTGCCCACCACGGATAAGTGGATGAATACTGATAAAACGTATGCTCTCGGCACGCTTGTTCAACAAGAGTAAGCATGGCCTCCACCCGCTTCATACTCGTCTTGAGATATCTAAAGTCCCTGTTTGTGTGGAGAGGTTTATTGTCCGGTAATAGCTCAATCGATGCACTATGCAATCCTGTTTCTACTTCAGGCGACATTTTTGCAGGCCGGTAACGACCAGCTTTGATTGTCATAATAAAATCTCCGTAGCGTTCCAAAAATGGAAGCCAAAGGAGAGACCAGAAAAGCGGCTCGCCGGGCAGTCCTACAATTATAAATATATGCACTTGTATCCCTGCTTTCCAGAGGTTTATTATGCATTGTCCATAATGATCGGGCCGGTTCCACCGCTTGTTTTCTCGCTTGAGCGTTTCAGGCGACAAGGACTCAAGTCCCATTTGAACTTTGCGAAGGTCAGCATTATAGAGCTTGCGGCATATTTCAGGATCAAGAAAATCATCGGTAATAGTCGTATAGCACTGCCATGTGGCTTCATATCCAATTCGTTTCAGTTCTTCCCCAAGAGCTATTTGTTTTTTGATCGGCAGGAGTTCATCAACAAAGTCAATTCTATGGACGCCAAGTTTCGCTATATTTTCAGCAATGTGTGTCGGGCTCATAGAGCGGGAGAGCGGACTCTTTAAGAATGTATCGCTACCCGCGCTAATAGAGCAAAACTCGCACTGCATTGTGCAATTTTGGCTTGTTTGAAAGGGCAAGACCACATCCGGGCACCACTGCTGTACTGTCCTCTCAAAAATCGGGGCAGGCAATGTATTGAAGCGTACAGGAGTTTTTGTGGGCGGGTTTACGATAATCTCTCCGCTTTTTCTTCGCCATACTGTTCCCGAAGCGCGAGAAGGATTCAATGTCGCCGCGAGTTCCTTAAATGGTTCAAATCCTTCCCTACACACGATCGCATCGCAGGAGCGATCAAAAAACGAAGCAAAGAGCGGCATAGTAAACGCGCTCATTACCCTTGACCAGATATTGCCCCCAAGGACTACAAGAGTATTCGGCAACGCTTCTTTAATGAGTGAGGCGAGTATAAGCCCTTGAATGATCTGGCGTTCATCGGCAGAAACAGAAATGCCATATATATCGGGATTAAATTTTTGAGCAAGCGGCACTTCCACTTGGGCATAGTAGTCGTAAAAAAGATGCTTTTCTCGATTATTGATTGCCTCGCATGCTTGTTCAATCGTACCGTCATAATACGCAGAGATATAATGGACATTATTTCGGGCTACCGAGAACGTATCGGGAGTTATTATGGATCGTGAAATATCTTCAAATGTTCTACGCGTAAGATACCAATCGGCAGGACCGCTTTTCGGATCTCGTATCATACATAATGCGCGCTCCAACAAACTATTTTCAGGATCAGCTTTGTGGGGATCATGCTCTCTTAGCACATATTCAAGCCCGAGTATATGCGCATCGCGCAATATGACTTCATGTCCTTCGTTTCGCAGAACTCCATTAAGCCATGCGGTTCCTAAATCCTTATGCCACGGCGAACCGCCGGGAAGATTAGTGATTATGATTTTACGCTTCATACGCGCTCCTTTCTCTTTATCTTCTTGGTTTTATTAAAGAGCAATTAGTGTAAGTATGGCATACACTTTATATTCTGTTCTATTTCAGTGCCGAAAGTATCTCACTTTTTCCTTTATATAAAGGATAAAATGTATAGTACAGAAATTTTGTTCGTGTAAATTGACAAAATAGAATGGTTTTGATATAATGTAGGCATGAAAAGCATTGATACCCTTATATCCCAGTTTACAAAAATAGGATTAAGTCAAAAATCCGCGCTCCTCTATGCGCGGCTGCTGGAACTTGGAGGCGCGTATCCCTCGCGTCTTGCCGAAATCACGCAAATCAACAGGAGTACCGTGTATAAAATTCTTACCGATCTTTCTATAAAAGGGCTTGTAAATGAAATACAAAAAGGTAAGAAGCTTTATTATCAAGTAGAGAGGCCTTCAAAACTTCTCCGCTATGCGCAGTATCAGGTGGATAATGCCAATGATATATATGATAATGTGAAAAGGATTTATCCCGAGATTCAAGGTCTTTATTCGCTTCTTCCCGATAAGCCAAAAGTGCTCTATTTTGAGGGAGTTGACGGAATTATGTCTGTATACGATGATCATATTTCGCAGGGGAAAAAATATGAGATGCTCTGGTTTACAAACACTAAAGACATTATACGATTTTTTCCGAAGAATTATTTCAAGAAATATAGACAGGCAAAAGAAAAAATAGGCATAACCACAAGAGGGATTTTGCCGGACGACGAATATTCAAAAAAACAACTCAAAGAAGCGTATGCCGATGTCTCAAATAAAATAAAGCCGGTAGTCCGCACCATTCCAAAAGAAAAGTTCCTTTTCAAGGGAGAGATTACCATATACGGCGATAATAAGATCTCAATCACTGATGTGGAGGAGGATCATATGATGGGGCTTATCATTGAAAATAACCGCCTTCATCAGATGATGCGGATGGTTTTTGAACTTGCGTGGAAAGGAGCTGTTTAACTTGATGATTCCGACCAAATTGTTGGTAGGGTTTATTTCATCACGCTCCAGAGGAGCGGGTCTTGCTGGCCGTCAAATTTGAAAAATACCACGCCGCGGATGCCAAGTTTTCTGGCAAGTTTTATTTTTTGGCGAGCGGACTCGGCGTCGCTAAAACTTACGAATCGCGTAGTCATAGCTGTCGGTGTGGAAGCGATTGCGGCGGGAAGAGTTGAGGATGCATACCATGTGAGAGACGACGAGACACCCGAAACCCATGTGCTTGTCGCATAACTAAATGCGAGTTCTCCAGCGCTTGTGCGAACGGGGATTGCGCCGTAACTTGCGGCCCGCTCCATCGCCTGCACAAACGTATGGCTTCTCAACCGCTGATACGTCGTAATCCCGTTTTCCCAACGCACTTGATATTCATATCCGTAGGTGGGAATGCCGAGAACGATTTTTTGCGGGCGTATCGTCTGTAATGCCTCTTTAAGCACTTTTTCCACCCAATCCGGATCCGCCACGGGCGCGTAAAGCGTATCACTTCCTTTTTGCGCTTTTAATTTTATGTCAATCAGCCCTTGATCGTATGCCATTATACGCACCTCGTCGCAGTATTTATTTAACGTCGCGTAATCGTTTGCGCGCGCGACGTCTTTGGGAATTGTTTTGTAAAGCGATGCGAGAGGAGTGCGTACTTCAATCGTGCAGGCAAGGAATTTCTTTTTGGGATGCAGGCGAATTGCAAGCCCTTTTATAAAAAGGGAAAAGTAAGGTTTTGTGTCGGCAAGTTTTGCTTCGTAATCAATGTCAATACCGTCAAAATTCCGATCCATGACGAGTTTCGTGATCGCGTCCTCGTGCGCGATCCGCGTTTTTTTGTTGGAAAGAAGTTTGTGAATTGCTGGCCCGTCAAACCACGCGATCGTCGGAATTATTTTTATTTTCAGATCGCGGAGCGCAAGAAGCCATGTAGGCCAGAACCCTTCGGTGATTTTGAGCTTATCAATGAGTTTTCCATTTGCGCCCACTTCATACGAAAACGGGCTTAATTCGTGAAATTTCCCAAGATTATCCGTAATGTCCGCCGCGCCGTTTAACTTTTGCCAAAACGGAAGCCAGCCGCCGTAGTAAAACGGCGCTTTTGCGGCGGCAAAGCTATCAAGCGGTAAAAGAGCCAAAACTGCAAACATGAAAAGTAAAACGAGCGGTATTTTGTGAGTTTTCTCTTCCCCTTCTATTCGTTTAGATATCCGTGTCATAGGTGTAGTATACTCGGAGAGAACATAAGGAAACAAGTCAATCTCTTTTCGAATTTTTAGAGACAAAAGATACGCGATTGATACTGTGAGATGGTTTCAAAACTCTTTCGTCGCGAAATTTCAGATTCTTGAGCTACGCCGAGAAAGACGAGCAAAAAGAGTTGAGCCATAGTAGAACTACGGCGATACTCTTTTTGCGAAGTCTGACGAAGGCGTAGCCGAGAATCTGAAATTGCAGCAGGAAGAGTTTTGAAACCATCTCCGCTTGGGGAACGCGTGAATAAAATTGAGCATGGATGGCAATCGTGGATTACTAATTTAGTTCTTCAAGAAGAAATTACGTGGGATGGCTCCAATCCGAAAACTCTTTGTGTGCCCGCTTGGTATCATCTTCTTCCCCACTAATCTAAACCGTGCATTGCACGGTTTATTTGTTATAATTCCTCGAAAAGGAGAATTTCGAGGAATGGACGGTGAGATGACAAATAGGTGTGAGACATGGTACGGTAGAAGAAGCACTTTTTCAATGTTTTATGATGAACTTCTTGTATCTATGAACGGATGGTTTTCCGAAAACTATCAACCGATTGTGAAAATGCATGCAATCATTCATCTTACCGGCGGATCATTTGAAGGAAAATTTGCAAGAGATATTCTTTTCCCGCGCGGCTTATCCGCTGAATTAACCAACTTATGGGATCCTCCTGAAGTAATGAAAGAGTGCAAAGAATGGCGGGGCATGACAGATGAAGAATGCCATACAATATGGAGCTGCGGCCAAGGAATGCTTGTGGTGGTTGATTCAGACGGCGTCGCAAAGGTGAAGTTTATTGCTTTGGCAAAAGAGTTCGGGATTGAAGCAAGAGTGTGCGGACTTATAACAAAGAATAAGCCCGGAAAAGCGCCCACGCTCGAGATTCTGTCAAGATTTACAGGCAACACTATTCTCTTTAATGCGCATGGAAGCCAGAATACTGCGTAACGTAATGATCCGCAGGAATGTGGATCATTTTTATGCGGCAAAATGTTTTTGCCGAGCGCGGGAGAGAGAAACCAGCAATAAACCATTTCTCCAAAGAATCAAGAAGTTTTATGCCGGATAAAAAAATAATCTACAGAAAAGTGCATGGAGGGACAGAGGAAGTATTCCTCGCAGATTTATCATTTCGCCCTTCGGTATACGGCATTGCGATAAGCATAGGAATAATACGAAAGGCGCCCAAGCTGAAGAATACTCTTTTGAATACTTCAGATTGGGATATTCAAGATACGGAGGCTTAGCCTCGATATCGTATCGAGGCTGGAGTACGGACTTTCCAGGCACCCCTCTTTACGGGGTTACCTCTATCGCAGTACCGACGAACGGAACAATGGTGGATATCGCATCTATGCCTGATTGGACACTCACCGCAGTGAGAAGATCTGTTTCCGAGATACTCCAGCGATATGAGCCGCTTGCTTCTGATGCAATATCACAGGTAAGCGCAAGCTCCTTTTTTGTTTTTTCAGAAACAGTGAATGTGGGAACGAAAGGAAATGTATACTTCTGACTTTCAAACGGATAGTATAGAATGCTTGTTACGAGTGTTTTCTGGTCGTAGAGGCCGCAGTTTTTGAGCCCTATCGGACTTTTTTGAGACGTCTCAAACGTATACTGCATGTCGGTAACGCGGAGATCGTCAAACGATTTTGTGGCATCAAGAATCACATACGCGAATACGTGGGTAAGAGTGCCCGGATGCGCGGTGGAGGTAACCGCAGTAGAGGATTTATACACACTGATAGTTCCCATGCCCACAGATACCGGACTTAATGCAACCACTAGAGGGGGGGCAATAATCTTTCGCCCGCTTTTTACGTCATAAATAAGCCAGTCAATGGACGGTCTCGTAATTAACCGGATAACTTGCCCATGGGAAACTGCAGAAGGCCGTAAGCGTCCTCTCACGGTGTATGTATGAGATCCTTTCCGTATTGATATGGTATCAGAAAGGATGATAGCGCCGCCGCTCCCCGCATCAACCGGTCCTGCCACAATCACTCCATGTTCATCAAAAAGAGAAACATTTTCCAGAGACTCTGGGACAGAAGGACGAGCGCCATCAATGATAGTTTTAAATACCAACCGCGAAATTATCGCGTCTCCTCCTGTTGCACGAATCTTTAACGCGCCTATAATCTGATTAGGGACTCCGATGCTTGCTTCAGAAGGAGTACGTGCGGGCGCATTTTGCACAGTAACAAAAGTTTTAGCAGGAAGCTCTCTTGCCGCTTGTGCATACGCTCCATATGTTATCGGAAAGAGCATCACGGCAACTGCGGCAACTGATATGAAAAGACGAAACCTATGCATATTTTTATAAAGAGAGTAACACTGTGCGAGCTACAAAGAGGACGCATTTTCGCTCTTTGTACATATTCTCGCAGGTATTCTCCTGTTATTTAACCTCACAAAGCTGTTAATGATAATAGGATTTGCGCATCTATAACACGCCATAATAGTGAGCCCTCGGGTCTCTTGAATGACACTACTGCTTGAAGGACTACCTTGTAGGATTATTTCTGATAGATCGGCATACTCCAAGCAAACCATCTTGCCAAACGGATAAGGTCTATTGATGCTTAATAATACCATATAAGAGTACTATTCGTCAATCCCCTGCGGCGTAACCCCTCACAGTCCCTCTTCCGTCATTGCGAGCTAAAACGCATTCTTAACGCGTTTTGGCGAAGCAATCTCAACCTCGGAGAGTGGGATTGCCGCGTCCCGCTCTTTTGGACACGCTACCAAAAGGGCGGGACGCGCAATGACATGGCGGTGGGGGGCTACCCTGCGGCTTACCCCAGGACAAATTCTTAAAGAGTTTCCTGACCTTGAACGGGAGGATATCAAAGAAGCGCTTGCGTTTGCCGCCGAAGATTCCTCTCTTTTGACGAAAAATCCTATCCATGTGGATAACTTAATTTTACAAAAGTGCTATACTAAAAGCGTATGGACCAAAAATCGCGCTTCAACCCTCTTCTTATTATAGTAATTGTTGCGGTAGTGCTTCTTCTGGGAGGAGCAATTTGGTATTGGCAAAAAAACAAAATCAGTAAGCAGTCAACGCTTCCTCCTCCTCCGCCGCCTGCCGCCATTCAAAAACCGACTGGACTTGGCGCGCAAATTTTCAAAGAAGCGCAAAATCCTGTAAAAGACGAAGTTCCTGAAACCAATCCTTTTACCCAAGACACGAATCCTTTTGATACGGATACCAATCCTTTTAAGGATCAATATAAAAATCCGTTTAAATAATGCATGAATAATCCACACAATAAATTTTTTCTTTCTCTTGGTATTGTGGGCTTCGCGCTCGCGGTTTCTTTCGCATTGGTTAGCCATGCGACCTCAAAAAATGATATTACATATCCGGTGGGCGAACTCGGCGGCTGTAAGAATGAGACAGAATGTTTCCGATTTTGCGATGCGCGCGACAATCTTGAAACCGTAAAGGCGTGCATTGGATTCGCAAAGAAACATAATCTTCTCTCACCCACAGAGATTGAAGAAGCCGAGAATTTTGTCATTACCCGCGGGATTACGCAAGGCCCCGGCGGATGCAGGAATCAAAAGGAATGTGATACATACTGCGAAGATACCGCGCACTTAAATGAGTGCCTTGATTTTGCCGAAAAGTATGGAATGCGATCTTCCGAAGAAATTGCCGAGGGAAGGAAAATCGCAGCACTTCTCGCCCAAGGCGCAAAACTTCCCGGCGGATGCCGCGAAAAGAATCAATGCATGGAGTACTGCAATGATCCGTCTCACATGCGCGAGTGCGTAACGTTCGCGGAGAAAGCAGGATTTATTTCAAAAGAAGAAGCGGCCGAGGCCCAAAAAATCCTTCCCTTAATTGAGCGCGGTGAAAAAACGCCGGGGAATTGCGCGCGAAAAGATGCATGCGAAGCGTATTGCGCGGATACGATCCATATTGATGAATGTCTGGCGTTTGCGGAAAAAGCGGAGATCCTTTCTGCGGAAGATTTGCGTGATGCGAAAAAATTTGCGCCATTTATAAAAAGTGGCGAGACGCCGGGAAAATGTACGCGAAAAGCCGAGTGCGAGACGTATTGTTCGGATCAGGCGCATTTTGAAGAATGCGTAGGATTTGCGGAGCGCGTAGGACTTATAAGTAAGGAAGATGTAGAGCTTGCAAAAAAGACAAAAGGAGTTGGTCCCGGAGGATGCCGTTCGCCCCAAGAGTGTGAGACATTTTGTAAAACCGCGGAAAATCAAGAAACATGCATTGCATTTGCAAAAGAGCACGGACTTGATGATATCGCGTCCCGCATTACGGAAGAAGCAACCAAAGAAGCAAAAGAAAAAGCAACTGGCGATGCGGAAAAAGAACTTGACGCATGCGCGCAAAAGTCCTGTTCGGAGATGATTGTGTGCTTGCAAGGGGTAGGAGTAAAGACGGGGAGCGCGAGCGGCAGCAAGGAAGAATACAAATTGCCCTCCCCTGTACAAACAAAACTTGATGCGTGCATTGAGGAGATAAAAGCGAGCGCAACCGGCGCTCAAGACGCCGGGAAAGCGCATACGCCTCCTGCCGCATCCGGCCCCGCACCGCTCCCCACCGCAACAAATCCTGCCGAAGAAGCCACGCGCCAGTATGAGGAAGAATATAAAAAGCAATATGACGCAGAATATCAGAAGCAGTACGAGGAACAAGTGAAATCGCAAGTGAACTGTTCCCTTTTTGACGCGGCGCCCACATGCGACTATGCGGGCGCCCCGGGCACTCAAAATTATAACCTCTGTAAACAATGTTTCCCGAATAAATGATGGCTTGCATCAGATAACCAGCGATTTTGACATAAAATTATGGGCGCCCGCCTCAACGTTTTCAAAGATGACTTGACAAAACGTTGAGGTTTTTGTTTTTAGAAACGATTGACACCCGTTTTGATGAGGATATATTTTATATATATTGCGTTAGATTCTGGAATCAAAAGCAAAAATACAAAATGATTAACACGCATACTCTTAAAGGAACTCTTTACGTATTGCTTTCATCGCTTATGTTTGGAAGCTACGGCGTTTGGATTAAACTTCTTGGTCCCGAGTTCGGAATCTTTTATCAGGCATGGGTGAAGAGCGCGCTTGTGCTCTTGGTTCTTATTCCTGTTGCTTTTTACACAAAATCATGGAAGAAAATAGAGAAAAAAGACCATAAGTGGCTCTTTATCTCAATTCTTTTGGGTATCTGTACGCAAGTTCCGCTCTACTACTCCTTCACGCATGCGGGAATTGGCATTTCATCTCTTATCTTTTTCTCCGTCTTTCTTTTGACCTCCTATCTTGTGGGCTGGCTTCTCGTAGGAGAGGAAATGTCGAAAATAAAAATTATTTCCTTTATAGTTGGTTTAATTGGCCTTCTATTAACATTTGGTCTTTCTATAAAAAAATTCTCTATACTTGCCTTATTTGCAGCAGCGATGAATGGAGTCGCGAGCGGAGGAGAGGTATCCACTACCAAAAAAATTTCAGATACATACCCCTCGCTTGAAATCACCATCTTTATATGGTTCGGTATTTTAGCTACCCATTTGCCCGCATCTCTTCTCTTTAACGAAAAACAACTTATGCCGGACATTACCGCCTCATGGCTTGCAATGTTCATATACGCGGCTACAGGCATTATCGGCTTTTGGGCAGTTGTAGAGGGCTTTAAATTCGTTGATGCGAGCATCGGCGGTCTTATCGGGCTTCTTGAGATAGTTTTTAGTATCGGTCTCGGAGTCGTTTTCTTTAAAGAAACAGTAACTTTATCGATTGCAGCAGGCGCAGTACTAATTTTACTTGCCGTTGCCCTTCCTTATCTGAAAGTAAAAGTGTTTATTCAGAACGAATTTAAATCATGATGACTAATATCTTCCTCTTACAATCAAAATTGATATGACCCAAGAACAAGCGTTTGACATTATGAAGATGGGAGAGAGCGTGTTTCTTACCGGTGCGGCGGGAAGCGGGAAAACATATTTGCTCAACTCCTACATCCGATTTTTGCGGGAAAGAAACATACCGGTTGCGGTAACGGCATCCACCGGAATCGCGGCAACGCATATGAACGGAATCACGCTCCATTCGTGGGCAGGATTTGGCATACGCGATCTGCTTAGCGCCCAGGACGTTCAGGCGATCCTCAAAAAGAAACGCTATCGTTCCCGTGTTGAAAAAACAAAAGTTCTTATCATTGACGAAGTATCAATGTTGCACGACTATCATCTTGATATGACGGATGCGCTTTTGCGCGCGGGCCGGAATCCGTGGAAATCGTTTGGCGGACTTCAAATAATCCTTTGCGGCGATTTTTTCCAGCTACCGCCAGTGGGAAAAGACAAAAACTCCACTCTGAAATTTGCGTACGAATCCTCGGCATGGCGCGGGCTTAATCCTGCGATTTGCTATCTTGAAGAACAGTATCGCCAGGAGGATCTCGCACTGCTCCGCGTTTTGAGTGATATTCGCGCAAATACGGTTTCCGAAGATACGCGCGCGCCTCTTCGCACTCGCTGGCAGAAGCCAATTCAAGGAGATATAAATCCGACTAAACTATTCGCTCACAATGCGGATGTGGATACGTTGAACGTAAAAGAGCTTGAACGGATTACGGGACAGCCGACGGTCTATCGCATGGAATCGCACGGGTCGCAGGCGCTTGTCTCCGCATTAAAAGACGGATGCCTTGCGCCGGAGGAACTCGCACTTAAAAAGGGCGCTACGGTGATGTTTGTAAAAAATAATTTTGAGCGGGGATACATCAACGGCACTCTGGGATGTGTGGTTGATTTTGACGAAGATACCGAATATCCAGTGGTGGAGACAAGAAACGGGAAACGGATTGCGGCAGAGCCCGCGGATTGGAGCGTTGAAGAGGAGGGAAAAATAAAAGCGCGGATTACGCAAATCCCCTTGCGGCTTGCGTGGGCGATCACGATCCATAAAAGCCAAGGCATGACTCTGGACGCGGCGGAAATTGATCTTTCCAAAACATTTGAAAGGGGCATGGGATATGTGGCGCTCTCGCGTGTGCGCGCGCTTACCGGGCTTATGCTTACCGGCATGAACGAGCTTGCGTTTTTGGTAAATGAGAAGATAGCGGGGGTTGACGTTGTGTTCCAAGAAAAAAGCAACGAGGCGCAAAAAATGATTGAAGAATTACTGCCGGAAGAAAAGCGAGAAAAAGAACTTCAATTTCTCAAATCGCTTGGAGTACGGACATGGACAGAAAAGAGCGAGTACGATATGGAAAATAGCGAGAACGAGAGGGTAAAATCGTATTCGGTTGATGAGGCGCGAAAAGGCCATCCGTCCGTCTATCTTCCATGGAGCGAAGAAGAGGACGAGCGTCTTGAAAATTCATTTCTTGCGGGAATTCCGATTGCGGAACTTGTCCAAATACACGGAAGAAAACCGGGTGGGATCATGTCCCGTTTAAAAAAATTGGGGCTGGGCGCGCCAGAGGAGAACTAAGAAACTGTGGAATACGGTATATCCCCATCATGAGAAGCGCGTTTGTACCGCAGATGTTTTTCTGATATTCTATCCGTAATGGCACAGAGAATAATAGATTTAAAACACGGCGCGAAAAGCGCGCCTCTCGCTTCCCAAAAAAAAGAATTCCGCGCGCCCACAGGATATACAGAATATCAGGATACGCCGGATGTTATTGAGTGGTCTATGTATGAGTACGAACTGCGTCCGCACGGATCCGCGTGGTTTTTTGCGATAGGTGTATGCGCGCTTATCCTCGTCGTTATCGGCATACTCGCGAAAAGTTACTTTTTTATCATTTTCGTGGCGCTTGCATTTTTTCTCATGGTAGTGTATGCAAAAAGAGCTCCCCGCGAAATCCATATTGCCCTTACCTCCGAAGGGGTTATAACAGAGACAAGATCATATCCGTTTACGGTTCTTAAATCGTTTTGCGTATTTGAAAAAGGGAAAGTGCGCGAACTTTCGCTTGAAACCATAAAATATCTCCAGCCATACCTCCGAATCCCATTGGGAGAAGATACGGATTCAACCGAAATAAGGCAATTTCTTGCACGTTTCCTGCCGGAAGAAGAGCATGAAGAGTTTATTTCAGACCAGATTACACGCAAGATTGGATTGTAAGGGGATATGGCATGGTACACATAATTTGCGCCCGTAGCTCAATGGACAGAGTATGGGTTTGCGGAACCCAAGATCGAGGTCCGATTCCTCGCGGGCGCACAGAAAGATGGGAGGGTGAAGATAGGGCGCTTCCCTGCGGAGGTAAGGAGAGGGTAAAACGATTGGCAATCGTTTTACGGGATTGCTTCATTCTTGAGCAAGTTCTACAAGCGTTTTATAAAAGCAATCCCAGGGACCGATTCCTCATGGGGACGTATAAGTGTGGGGGTGAAATTCCTCGCGGGCGCGCCAGATGATATTCCTTCTAATTTTGGGAAAGAGCGCCTCTTGGTTTTACGATCCGACATTTTTACCAAGCACCATCGCTTTTTGCAATTGGCGCTGTGGTCTTCTATGAAAAGTACGCTACACTCTTCATCCATTCCTGCCGCGCCTTGGCGGGAACTGGCGATTTTTGAGGATGAAACAAGTCTAAACCCGTCCTATTGTTGCTCAAGACGTCATTGTGGTATCATATTCTTAACACTATGGTCAAGCTTACCCGCCCAAAAATAGACGAGCGCGCCTACAAAAACGCCGTCTTATTCTTCATCAAGTACTGCAATAACCAGTACTTGCACGCCACAAAGTTAAATAAGCTCTTGTATTATCTTGACTTTGTTTATTTTCGCGACCACAAAAAGTCGGTTACCGGCGATGTATATATCCATCAAGGATATGGACCGGTACCCTCTCGCATTGACGAAATACTTGCGACACTCAAAAACGAAGGAATAATTGATACCGAGGCCGTTGATTACAAAGACGGCGAGCTAATACGTTTTGAGCTCAAGAATCCGAAGAAGCTAAATGAGTCCGTTTTTTCGCCGGAGCAGAAGAAACTTCTCAAGCAAATTTGCGACGAATTTGGAAACTGGCCGACCGAAAAAATCGTTGCCCAGACGCATCTTGAAGCCCCATGGTTTTATTCAAAGCCCTACGAAATCGTGGACTACGCCTACGCGCGCGACATCGATTTCTTCCGGCAGTAATATGTCGCGCTTATGTCATGGGTCTATGTCGAGCGAGAACAGTTTATCCGTATGTGCGAGAGGGTCGCTATTTCCGTAACGGTGCGTGAAGCAATCAAGCTCTGGGCGCCGACCGTCAGCCGTTTTGAACTTTCCCGCCAGAAAGTTGTGTATCGCTCGCCAAAGAATCGCTTTGAAGCGTGGGCGGCGGGTATTCCGAATCCAGACAGCAATAAAGGCAAGAGTGGAGGCTACCGCGTCGTGTATTTCCTTGACCTCGCCGAAAGCACCATCAATCTTGATTTTATAGAGGAACGCAAGGAGCTTGGTTTTCGCGATGAGGGCCATCGCAAGAAAGATCGTTATAACGATTACATCCGTGAACTGAAAGAGTATGAGACCATTACAAAACTCATCATTTTGGGCTAATATATGGGTATAATCATTAAATCATGCCCATATGCAAACTCAAAAACAAATACGGAAATCCTACCC
>VMFT01000051.1 GCA_007376195.1 Parcubacteria group bacterium Gr01-1014_29
ATGTTGCGGCATGGACAAATGATCCTCGCTCGGAGGCGGGAACCCTCAGTGTTCTCCGTCTGCTGACGGAGCCCCTGTCTCCCTACCTCCTCGCTTCGGTCATTTGTACGCCATGCCTCCACAATTACGCTCAAAGGCAAGTGGAGAGCTATTGCATAAATTAAGGTATAATCTCCATCTTTTTATTGTCCGTCTAATATAGTCCAGTTATATCTATCTTTGTACAATTTGTATTGCCAGCAGGTTGCTTTATCGGAAACGCCCAACTGATCACATGTTAAATTCGGGTTGAACTCAATTGAACCCACAATGCTTCTTGGGATTGTCCGTGCGCTTCCTTGCGGCCTGTCCGGTTGCGGGACACTACTTGATGAGGATGAAGGAGGTGGAGGTCCCGGTGAATAATTTTGATCGAGGATTTGGACACCACTTTTGAGTTGTGCGAGATAGTTCAACACCGTATTTGATGGGATAGCAAAATTGAAACCGACTCCAAGCCCTTCCTTTGTAAATTTCCCTGCTGTGTTAACTCCAATAATCCTCCCGCTCCCATTGGCAAGCGGCCCGCCACTATTACCTTTTTGTATCCCCGCGCTAGTTTGTAGATGTTCAAATCCAAAAAGATTTCTTCTGGCCGTTATCTCTCCTTTTTCCACCGTCATGGTTGTTGGAACAAAGGGAAAACCGAATGCGTAAACGGTCGATGTATCAGGCAAAGAAGATTCTCCTGAATCATCGAATGCAACAATTGGTAGTCCGCTTGCATTTATTCGGATCAATGCCAGATCGACTACCTCGTTAAATCCAACAACCGTACCTGTATATGTAGTCCCTCCATACATTCTAACAGAAACGGAAGATGCCCTATTGATGACATGCGCATTTGTCAGGATAAGACCGTCGCCCTCTATGATGAAACCACTACCATGGCCGCTCTCGGTGCTAATGAGTACAACTATCGGCTTGATGCGATTAGATATTTCCACACTGCCGATATCATTACTTTTCTTCTGTTCGAACAGTGCTCTTTGCCTCTGTAGCTCTTCCAGTAATTGTTTTTGTGTTAACTCTGCCTGATTAAGTATAACTCCATTCTCATCAACGACGGCACCACTGGGTAATGTAAAAGTTTTCGGCTCTTTCTTGGCAATGGGTTGCGCCGGCTGTTGCGTTTGAACCTGAACAACTGCTTTAGAAACTGGCTTCACTTTTTTCAGTTCCTCAATCTCTTTTTTTAATTTTTCTATCTCTGAAGTTACGGATTCAGTAGATATACCGCTTTCGGTCTGCGATTTCGTGGTCATAGACACTTCAGCAACCGCTTGCGGGGGAGGGGCGGGTGCAGAAGGAGCAATAACTGAACTAACCGCAATAAGAATACTTGCGGTTGCAGAAGTTATTTTAGCAAAAATGGATCCTAACCAAGAAAACATATTTTAAGTAGGAATTATACACAAAGATTCGCTACTCTTTTTCTGAATGAGATTTGAAATAATAACCAATAATGAAACCGAGTGGACCCGAAAGAATACCCGAGAGAGCAAGAAGCATATCTCGTAAATCATTTACCACAAGTCTTCTCGCCCAAAAAAGAATGAGAGCGAAAAGTACGAGAGCGAGATAACCTACAACATAATAGAGGGCGATCTTGCTCCTCGTGTCTTCTCTTTTCTCTGCTCGCAGAAGTGATGATCGTAAATCTGGCGGCGCATCTTCAAGGACTTGGGGGCTCTTTTTCAGCATAAAATTACAAGTTGCCTACATCAATTCTAAACCTATCCCCATTTTTATCTTCAAGTATAAGAGATTTCGCATCCTTTGTGAGCGTAAGTAGTTTGATACTCTTATTTACAATTTGTTTCAGATCATTTTCTGGGATATTAAACCTCCTCGCTAACTCTTTGAGATTAGTAAGTGCGCCATTCCTAAAAATCAACTCATATTGCTCTGCCCCCTCGGTTTTTTTGTCTTTTTCCTCCATATCTTTGGCAATTTTGTGTATAATTCCCTCAAGTATTATCTCACACTCTCTGGAGGCGGGCTGTCCCGCTCGCACGCGAACTGTACCCTCATCCTATAAAGCGGCGGTGCCGAGGAAGTCGCGTTTGAAAATGCTGTGAGGCCGAGCGGCCATGGTTCCGAGTCATCAGACGAGGAGAGCGAGGCCGAACGGTCAATGAACGAATCCTCGGTGGGGATTCGTGAAGGTTTTCAAACGCGACTACCGAAGGGAACCGCGCCGCATCCAAGCACAACTACTTCGCCTTTACTCGTTCTCGGCTCGTCTTTACTGGTGCTAATGCCATCCGCTCCTCTTTTTCCGTTTCCGCGGGCGTGGGTTTTGCCAGGAGTTGGACATTCAGCGCGAGACCTTTGAGTTCGTTGACGAGTACATTGAACGACGCCGGAATGCTGGGTGCTTTTATTTTTTCTCCGTTGATAATCGCCTCATAAGTGGACGCACGACCCTGCACATCGTCCGATTTTATCGTAAGCATTTCCTGCAGGGTATGCGCG
>VMFT01000003.1 GCA_007376195.1 Parcubacteria group bacterium Gr01-1014_29
TTTCTTCAACAATATTGAACCAAAAGAAAATCCCACTGGGTGTGGGATTGTTGGGCGTGGGTACGTTTATCCACAGTTGTGGAGTTTCGTAATTCACAGTAACTTTCTCATTTGAACTCATAAATCCCCCCTTTGTTATTTGATAGATTTATACCATACTATCAATAAAAAAGCAAGGCCCGCTAAATAACGAGCAAACACATATGCGTCGCGTTCCAATATCAAAACGGATTTTTCGCGCCTCGAACTTCAAAGTGTACATGGCATCCGGTAGAGCGGCCGGTACTGCCCACCGCGCCAATTGCCTGGCCTTGCGTCACATATTGGCCGGACGTTACCCAGTTTGCGCTATTGTGCGCGTACAATGTCTGCGTGCCGTTTGCGTGCGTAATGACAATATAGTTTCCATACCCCCCGTTCCATCCATATCTCTTGGAAACAATCACAGTACCGGGCGCAGACGCATATATGGGCGCCCCGCACGAAGCTGCCAAATCAACACCATTAAAGCCGTGCAACCCTTGGGAACGCGCACCGTTAACGGGGCGCACGTAATAGCCGCCTGCGTCTTTCAACAGTCCTGTATTTACCACACTGCGGCTTCCGGAAAAACGCGTTGGCGATGGAACGGACAATTCACCATCAGGAATAATCACTTCATCACCAACCGCAAGCGCTGTGTCAGCTGATACATTGTTGAACGCGAGGATTTCCTCCAGATTGCCTTTATACTTTTTTGCGATAGATTCTAGCGTATCTCCCTTTTTAACGGTGTGCTTTATACCCGATACCGGCAGAATCACAAGCACATCTCCCGGCGCAATGAGGTTGCTGCGGCTGATGTCATTTGCCCACAAAATGGTCTCGACCGACACGCCGAACATCCGCGCGATAACTGAAAGGTTGTCGCCTTCGCGGACGGTATAGAGCGTGATGCGGTCTGTTTTTATCACGTCATCAACGTCCGCAATGCTCCCCAAAGGACCGGTTATCGGCATAAGCGTATTGTTGTCCACAATCGCAAGCGCCGCGCCCCCTCGGGCGGCTTTTCCTGCCGCAACATTCACCGGCGCATCCAAAAGCGGCATGGTGTGAAGCGATGTCAGCAAACTATTTTGAAGCTCAACTCCGCCGTTTTCGCCCGCCTCGGCGCCGAAGAGGGACCCGAGAAATGAAAACAGTCCCGCATTCGCCTGCATAGGCAGGAACATCAATGCAACAAGCGCCGTTACTGCAAAGAGAGCGGCTTTTTTAAGCACATACCGCGTAATGTGAAACGGGGACCGCGGCGGTGGGGGCGGTTGTAGTTTAGTACTAATAGAAGCAAATCTAATGGTAATGGAAGAACGGGAAACCCTTGTAAAATAAGGACTTTTTCTGCCACGCGGGGATATGTTACCAGCACATCCTATGGTAGCATGGGAGGATAGAGAGAGACAACCGGCTTTGTCCACAAGTATACATATCAAGAATTCAGATGGCTGACATCCTAAAAAACCTCAACCCTGCGCAACGCGATGCCGTCACCACAACAAACGGCGCGCTGTTGGTAATTGCGGGGGCGGGTTCCGGCAAAACGCGCGTACTGGTACACCGCATTGCCTATCTTATCTCATCCGGCGCGCGTCCGGATCAAATACTTGCCGTTACATTCACCAACAAAGCGGCGGGGGAGATGAAAGAACGCGTCACAGGATTACTTGATGGTACGCAAGGTATGCCATTTGTCTCCACCTTCCATGCGCTCGGCGTCTATCTTTTGCGAAGAGACGGACACCGCATCGGGATCCCTCGTTCATTTACCATTCTTGATGAAGACGATGCGCTCTCGGTGGTGCGGCGCATCATCAAAGAACGAGGGCTTGATCCCAAACAATTCCAGCCTGCCCGTGTGCGGCACATTGTTTCTTTTCTAAAAAATAAACCGTTTGCCGCGCCCTCAGCCAACGAGCAGGAGGAGGAACATGCATACCCGCGGGAAATCATGGAAATCGCCCTCTGCTATACTGAAGAGCTCGCGAGTGCGCGCGCGCTTGATTTTGACGACCTTCTCCTTCGCACTGTGGAACTTTTTCGCGCGCATCCGGACATCCTTGAAAAATGGCAACACCAATGGCGCTACATCATGATTGACGAGTATCAAGACACCAACCGGATTCAATATCTCCTTTCAAAACTGCTTGCGGGGAAAACCGGCAATATTATGGTTGTCGGCGACGTTGACCAGGCAATTTACAGCTGGCGGGGAGCAGATTTCCGGAATATCCTTTTATTCGAGCGCGACTGGCCCAACACAAAAGTCATCACGCTTGAGCAAAACTACCGATCAACAAACGTCATTCTGGAAGCGGCAAATATGGTTATCCGGAAAAATAAGGAACGCAAGGAAAAGACCCTCTGGACTGACCGGCACGAAGGCCCGCCGCTCTCGCTTGCCGTTGCCCAAGACGAACGCCACGAAGCGCGCTTGGTAACAAAAGAAATACAATGCCTACAGCGCTCGGGCGAGAAGCTTCGTGAAATTGCCGTGCTCTATCGCACCAACGCGCAGTCCCGTGTTTTGGAAGAAGAATGTATGCGCCGCACTATTCCTTATCGTCTGGTGGGTGGTGTGCGGTTTTATGAGCGCCGAGAAATCAAAGATATTCTTGCCTACCTGCGGCTTGCCGCGAACACAAACGACCATGTAAGTCTCCGCCGCGTATTTAATACGCCGCCGCGCGGCATTGGAAGCGTCCTTGCGGAAAAATACTTCGCCGGAACATCGCTTTCCGAACGCGAACGAGGCCGTATTGAGCAGTTTTGGAACACAATCCGCCATTTAGAAACAATCTATCACGCGGACTCTCCCAGTAATCTGGTGCGATCCGTAATTGCAAAAAGCGGCTACGAAGACTACATCCGCGACGGCACACCGGAAGGCGAAGACCGCTGGGCGAACATCCAAGAACTTCTTACCGTAACAAGTGTTCATGATGCCTCACCCCCGCCGCAGGGAACCGACACTTTTTTGGAAGAAGCCGTACTGCTGTCAGACGCGGATTTGGTTGATAAGTCGGCTGATGCCGTTCATCTTATGACGATACATGCGGCAAAAGGGCTGGAGTTTGACAATGTATTTGTAACCGGTCTTGAAGAAGGCATATTTCCGCACAGCTTAAGCCTGCACGACCCGGCGCAAATGGAAGAAGAGCGCCGGCTTTGTTATGTTGCCTTAACGCGCGCCCGCACGCGTCTTTATATTAGTACCGCACAAACTCGCACCCTGTATGGCGAAATACTTTGGAACGAGCCGTCTCGATTCCTTAAGGATATACCTGACCACCTGCTTGCCACGCACACAAAACTTCATGAGGATGAAGAAAATATTCTCCGCTACGAGTAAAAATAATAATTATGGGTAAACATCTCGGTCAACATTTTCTTACTTCTCCGGTAATTGCGCGGCGGATTGTTGATGTTGCCAACATCCTGCCGAATGATATTGTTTTGGAGGTAGGCCCGGGGAAGGGGATGCTGACACAGTTTTTGGTTGAGAAGGCAAAATTAGTGATTGCTGTAGAGAAAGACAAGCAACTTGTTCAGTATCTCCGAGAAAAATTTAAAGATACGAAAAATCTTAAAATCGTATATGGTGATATCCTTAAAATCCCCCTTAATCCCCCTTTTTCAAAGGGGGAACTCCTCCCTTTGAAAAAGGGAGGTTGGGAGGGATTTTTTGATTCAAATTTCAAGATTGTTGCCAACTTACCATACTACATTACTTCGCATTTCTTACGGTTATTTCTGGAAACAAATGAGCTTCGCCCGCAATCCATGACGCTGATGGTTCAAAAAGAGGTTGCAGAGCGAATATGCGCAAAACCGCCGCATATGAACATGCTTGCACTCTCGGTGCAAACATTTGGAGTGCCGAAAATCATCTTCAAGGTATCAAAAAACAACTTCGCGCCGCCGCCAGAAGTAGATTCAGCAGTTATTGCGATAGAAAACATATCAGACGTCTTTTTTAAAAAGCACAACATTTCGCCGCAACAATTCTTCAAGCTCCCTAAAAAAGCCTTTTCCCAAAAGCGTAAAATGCTCCGCTCCTCTCTCAAACTGACTAGACACCGAGTGTCTAGTCAGTTTGAGATGATACGGCCGCAGGAGTTGTCGTTGGAGGATTGGGCTTTTTTATGTCCGGATTAAAGTAATATACTGCCTTTTAGCTCCCGCGCGCGATCAGAAAAAAAAGCTTTTAATTCTTCGATTGAAACCGGCTGTATCATGCGAGGCAAACCCGCTATGCGGCGCGCTTTATTAGCAGAAACATCCGAGAAGCTGTCAATATGCACTTCGTTTATAATCGTTGGCGCCTCAAGCTGTGGAAACGGATATTTTGTAAATTCAATTTTTAATGCACCGAATTCACCAAGAAATTCAAACATATTTCTGTCATAAAGCCGTTGAAAATGAACCGTATGGGCTTTAAGATACTGTTTTAACCGCTCTCCAAATTCATGAAGAAAAACAATATCAGGCGCCTCGGGCGTAAAAAAATCCAGATCATCAGAAAGACGATGATAAAGATAATAAGCCGCGAGCGCGGTGCCTCCGCTTAGATAATATGACGATAAGCGCTGTTCATGCGCTATAAATGAAATAGCCGCTTTTTGCGGGTCCGTTAAAATTTCTTGTTCCATACAAGTAACTCAAGAAATGCGCGGCGGTCTTCAGGAATATGAAGCTTAGGCAAGTAATCTTGCAATGTTTTCCTGTTAAGTTTCTGGTTCCCTAGTCCATAGAGAATAAGCCGTTCCAAGTGCCATACCGGATCAGCTTGTTGCTGTTTTTGATATTCTTCTGTTGGATAATCCCAATTATGCATAGTTACAGCATACCATGCATATGTTAGTTTTGAAAACATACTGTTTCCATGTCGTCAATGCGTATACATTCGGAAGTCCGACTTCCGAATGTGTTAGCGACAAAGCGGCCGCAGGAGCTGGCGCTGGAGGATTGGGCTTCTGTAGCCAAATAATAACAACTGACTAGACACCGAGTGTCTAGTCAGTTGAATAGAAAATGATTATGAGCCTATCTCAAAAATAGTTCTTTTTATGACAGCTCGCACGCTGACGCCAAGCGAGCCGATAGGGGCTCATGTTGTGTTATACAAGACTGGGAGTTTTTTTTCTTTTTCACTACCTGTACAATACCTATGTGCTTTTTATATTTATATTTGTATCTGGTTTTTTCGCATACTTAGCGTATCCGCCAGCAAAACTTTCTGTTGCCGCTTTTTTCTTTCTCATTCCTTTGTTTTTATTCCTTCGATGCAAACTTGGAAAGAGAGAAACGTTCCTTGGAGGATTTGCGGCTGGAACGTTCTTTAGCGGTTTTGCTCTCCGCTGGCTATTCTTTATGATTCCTGTTGACTGGCTTGGCCTTCCAGAAAGCATGACTGTTGTATGGCTCATGTTCTTTTGGGGAAGTATTGTGTGTATAATTGGCTGCTTCTGGGGACTATTTGCCATCTTCGCTCAAAAACACATCCAAAACATTCATTGGCATTCCTTTATCATAATTCCGTCGCTCTGGGTTCTTGCAGAATATCTTTGGACGCTAACCATAACTCTTTTTTGGAACGGTGGTGGTAGTATTCTTGGCGTTCATTGGCAGTACGGCGCAGTTGCAGATATGCTCGCCGCAATTCCAATAATACTCCCTATTACGCGCCTTGGTGGACCATTTTTTGGGAGCTTTTTTGTCGTTTTTATAAACCTTACCCTCTTTCTTGCGCTGTGCACAATTCCATCAATTTCACCGAACACCTCAAAAAAAACAGTTCGTCTTCTTGCTATAGCGCTTATTGCTATCATAACACTGTTGATTAGCGCTTACGCGCCATTTGTTTTTCAAAAAGAGTCGTCTACTCCGCTTCGTGTAGCGCTTGTACAAACATCTATACCGCCGTCACCATTTGGGAAAACACTCATGGACTCTACCACTTGGGAACACTATCACACCGCAATACGAAACGCGGCCGCCGACAAGCCAGATGTTATTGTGCTTCCCGAAACAAGAGGCTTTTTTCACAAAGAGCCATTGGTGGCGCCATCTATTGCCAGCTCTCTTGGCGCACTTGCAGAGCATTCGCTGCTTATTATAGATTCGGGATTTGCTTCTGTTAACGGAGCTGCGCGCTTACAAACCTTTTATGTAGATGCCCGCGAAGGACCCGTAGCTGTATATTATAAAAACCTTCTGGTCCCCATCGGAGAACATCTGCCTACCATTATAAAACTGGTTGCCGCAATCTTTCCTGAATCAACTGCTCCGCTCAACATGCTAGATACTGCTACGGGGAGAGAGCCGGCAAAACCCGCGCCTCACAGTGTTTCATGGAATGGCGTTTCATTTGGCACATTGGCCTGTTCCGGCATTTTTTCATCCATACTCTACCGAAATCTTGTCCGTGAGGGCGCGAACATCCTTATCAACAGCGCAAGTCATGCTGTATTTAGACAAAACAAACAATTATCAGCCCAAATAGAAGCAAAAGGCGCCGTGCAAGCGGCATCTCTCATGCGTCCGTTTCTGCAAACAGCAAACGGGGGGGCCTTATTTGTTATTGCAAAAGATGGCAGAAAAATAGTGTACAAAGAACCGATATCATCCGGATCTTTTTCTTACACTAGTATCGAAATCTCGCCCTCGTATATATCCACGCCTTTTAAGTGGTTTGGTAATTGGATTGTGTGGGCGAGCGCACTCATATATGGCGGTTATTTGTTATCCACACAAAAGCAACTCATGAGAACGCGGGAATCATGATATAGTAAAGGCATTGTTAAGCAAGTAGCAGTACTGTTTTGCGGTACCTTCCCAGTAAAAAATTTTTAAGCGGTTTTTTGGCGATAGTAACAATCGCTAGTTTGTGGTTTTTGTATTCCCGCGGAATTAATGAAAATACGTCTCCCGCGCTTTCGCGTACTCCTGAAGAGGATGCCCGTCGCAAACAACTCGAAAGCATTACCAAGGACTCTGATAATGACGGCTTGCGGGACTGGGAAGAGGTGTTATGGAAAACCGACCCCGCAAACCCTGACACAGACGCAGACGGGACAAAAGACGGCGATGAAACACTGATAAATCGCGACCCATTGCTTGCAGGACCTACTGATGTGTTACAACCCGCCCCCACCGCAACATCCTCTCCCGAAACCGCAACGACCAAGTTTTTTGACTCTATTACGCGAGAACTGGCAGAACGCTATGTCACGGGAACACTTTCCTCTGATACGAGTGATGTTCAAGAGTCGGCTGCGGCATATATTGCCACGGCGACTCTTGGGGAAGTTGACCTCTATACTATTGAAGATCTGCGCATTATGCAAAACCCGACGGATAAAGAAATTAAGCAATATGTTTTGGACGCAAGCGATGCCATAAAAGAGGTCTTTGCCGCCACATTTCAAAATCAAGTTCTCGTTCTTGCTTTTGTGGACGAGGATGCAAAAAAACGGGATGAAACGCTGTGGCCTATTATTTATGCCTACGACGACGCTGAAAACGCATTGAAAGAAAAAAATGTACCACAACAATATGCCGCAGACCATCTTTTGCTGATGAACGCCGTAAAGAAAGGAAAAGAATCTATTATTGCAATGCGGAGAATTGACATTGACCCCGTCCTTGCACTTGTTGGCATGAATCAGTTTGCCGTAGCTACACGACAACTAGTAACCGCCATTCAAAACACCCAAACAACGCTTTCACGAAATGGTATAGCGTTCTCTGGTGACGAGCTTGCAACGCTTATGAATAATGTGCGAATCAATCAGTAATGACTGCCTTTCACAAAAAAATAGCGGCTGTAGTTCTCATGTTCTTCATACTATGCGCATCGTCATATGCGCCGTGGAGCGTTCCGCGCGCACAGGCACTCGCATCTGGATCGATTGTGATAGATATAGAACAATATATAAAGGAATACATTCTTGATATTTTGGCAAAAGCTTTTCTTAAAAGACTCGCGCGGCAAATGGTTAATGAAACAAAAGAATGGCTTCGATCGGGGGACGCGTTCCGCGGCGGGGAACCCCTTTTTATAACAAACTTCAATCAATACCTCTTTGACGCCGCTGATGTCGCGGCAAACGACTTCCTTGCCGAATTGTTTGGGGCAAAAACGTGGAACGCGCTCTGCAGACCATTTCGCCTGCCGGTAGGCTTGGGCTTAAGCCAGAGCTACGGGCGTGGCTTCGGGAGTTTTAGGTATAAAGCGCGCTGCAGTATAACGGATATCGTGGGCAACTTGGAGAATTTTTACTACAATTTCCAAAATGGCGGCTGGCAAGCTTGGGTTGCCAGCAGCCGGTACGAAAACAACATCTTTGGCCTGCTTACGATTACGCGGGAGGAATCGCGTGAGCGGGAGCGTCTTGCCGCAAGAGAAAATAGGTATGATTTCGAGACGGGTTCCGGCTTTATCGCAAGTCAAATTTGCGTAGACAGCATAACTATTGAAATAGAAAGCGACGTGACAAACAAGGTTGAATCAACCAAAAAAATCTGCAACAGAACCCTTAAAGAAACAATCGGATCTGTGGTGAAATCAAACCTAGATAGCGAGTTTGCGCGGGATTGGCTGGGACTTGAAATCGCAGATGAATTTCAGGAAATTATTTTTGCGGCGATAGACGGTCTACTCTCCATGGCAATTCAAGGACCCGGCGGGTTGTACAGAAAGCGTCCTCATTTTAACGCGACCGAGAGCAGACCCGTATACAAACCGTTCAGCAAAAACCCTACTTCATGGCGTTGTGCGGTTGACCACGGCGGGGGGGGAGCGAGCGCAAGTGGCGGCGGAACTAACCCGGATGGAAGCACCACGGGCGGATCTGCAAGCGTTAATATCAGAATCGTCGGTTTCGACGATTGTAAAGCCGGGCCAAGCGGTCCTTTGCCCTACGACATACCACCCGACCCATCTATTGATTCTCCCGGTGGATCATTTACCCAATGCAACGACGGCATAGACAACGACGGCGATAGTCTCATTGATCTTGCCGATTCGGATTGCACAAATGCTTCGGATCCAACCGAGGGTGACGAACCCCCACCCCCACCCCCACCTACCCCACCTACGCCGCCTGGTCCATAAAAACAAACGAGAATGCATAAACTTCTTATTTTAATCAGACAACATTTCCGAAACCCACTGCTTTTTCTGGCAGTGTTGGCTGTTGTGTTTGTTGCGGCGTTTTCTCCGATCTTTTCACAAAATGTTGACGCGCAGCCACCCCCAACACCGTCACCAAACACGACGTTTGCCTGCAACACTGCTACTGGATGTAGTACGAATAGGTTTGATACAAGCACCTGTGACAATCAGTGTTTATCAGATGAAACATGTATACCATCAAACCAGTGTACAAGTGTCACCAATCCAACAAAGGAAGCGCTTGATGCTGCTGCGAGCGGTGTTGTAACCTGGGCAGTCGAAAAAGTCCTTGAAGGTATTGTCGAAATCCTGAAATTCATTAACTCCATGCTCGTTAAGCTTGTGGGTGTGTTTGCGCAATTGCTTGACGCGGCAATTGCTCTTTCACTAGCGGGTTTGGGCGGCATAGAGGCAATAACCATCGGCTGGACTATCACGCGCGATATTGCCAACATCTTCTTTATATTTATTCTTCTTATCATTGCCATCGCGACCATTTTGCGGCTTGAGCAATACGGCGCAAAACAGCTTTTGCCAAAACTTATCATTATTGCGCTCCTCATTAACTTCAGCTTAGTTATTGCCTTTGCTGTTGTGGATGCATCTAACGTTTTGGCGCTTGCGTTCATTGGAGAAATTTCTCCTGTGTCAGACAAAATAGCGACAGTTCTTCAAATCAGTAAAATAAACACCAAAACTGAACCGCAAGCAGAACACACTGAAATAGACTGGCAATCTGTTACGTCAACAGGTTGGCCCGCAGGAATGGGAATCATCAACCAACCATTTACCCTTGATGCTACAATCATAGCGAACGCACCTGTTCAAAACGTATTTAGCGAACAATCCACAGAATTCTTTTGGCAAGCGACAATTCTTATTCTGCTACTCACACTTATATTCGTATTTATATCGCTTAGTGTGATGCTGTTAATTCGCAGTGTCGCCTTGATTATTATTTTTGTGCTCGCACCTCTTGGGTTTCTTGCCGCTATTTTGCCACAAACCCGCGGATATAGCACTCAATGGTGGCAAAAATTGTTTCATTGGGCGTTTTTCTTCCCGGCATCGGCTTTTATGATATACCTTGCCTTGCAATATGGCGCGCAGATGACACAAATATTCGGTAGCGGGACAGGAAGCCACGTTATAAACACGGGGGTATTATTCAATTACTTTGTCGTTGTGGCACTCCTCATCGGCTCGCTCATTGTGGCACGCCAAATGGGCATTGCGGGGGCGGCGGCGGCCATAGGCATCGGCGCGGGGCTTGCCCGCAGAGCACGAGGGTATGCGGGCAAAATGGGCCGCGGGGCCGCGTATTACGGGTATCGCGGGGTAACAGCCCTTCCACGAGCAGGCGCACGAGCGGCCGGCAGGGGAATTGGCGATTGGGCTGGACGGAAACTTGAAGGTACGGCAGGGACAATACCGATTCTTCGCGGGGGACTTTTGCGTATATCTGAAGCCCGTGAGAAAGCTCTGGCTGAGGAAATGAAGCGTATGGGCAATCTTTCGGCGCCAGCGCTTGCCAATTTCCAAGGGGGCCTTACGGGAATGAGCTATGAAGCAGGCATACGGACATTTGCCAAGTTGAGACCCGAAGATCAGCGCCGGTATGCGGACACTATGGGCAAAGACAAGTTTAACAAGTTCGCCGAGGTGGTAGGGCAGCAGCTTGGTGAGCCGGGCAAGAAACTCGCCGCCAAGGCAACGGGGGACGTGCACGAGGCAATGCGCATTTTGCACCGCAAGCAGTTTGGGGATATGGCGCATGAGCCTGCCGAGGGCGAGGCCGGGTATGACGCATACCAGCAACAGGCGCATGATTACCTTTCCGGTCTTACAACCAAGGAAATCGGCATGTTGAGTGTCAATACCGTACGGACCAGTGATGCGCTCCGCGAATATATATTCAGAAATTCTGAAAACATGAAAGAAATGCTCACCAAACGAGAACACGTTCAAGCGTTTAGTGAGAACATTAATGACCATTTGAACAAAAATATAACCCTCATGACTTTAGCCGGTGTCTCACGTAATGATCAAATTGCAAACGAAATAAAAGCAAAAGGCGGCCCCATTACGCTTGAGACTGCGTTCCGAAGCGGTATCGGGGTTAATGTAGTATTAAACCCAAGCAAAGTTCCCATCGGCACAAAACGCGGTATTGTAACAACCGTAACCGCGGAAGGAGAATAGATATGACGCACCTTTCAAGAAAAATATTCTCCGATGGCCTTGAAATAACAGAAAATTGTCGGCCATATAGAACATTTTTTCCTGAAAGGTGCGTCAAAGGAGTATGTAACTTAAATAACTAACCCATGGACGACACAACAAACAAACAACCAAATGAGATATTCGACCGCCTTGAAAAACTCCCTCCGGAGTTAAAGGACGTTATGTTTTCAACCGTTACGGCCGAAAAGATGTTTGATATCGGCAAGCGGCACGGCCTTCTGGTGGACAAACTGGGCGACATGGCGCACGAAACCGGGCTTTTGATGCTTGGCGTAACACACCCTGATGAATTTATCGGCAACCTTGCTTCCCGACTTGAAGTAAACACACAAAAAGCAAACGCGATAGCCGACGACATAAACCGCGAAATCTTTGCTCCCGTACGCGAACAGTTACGCGCAGTGTTTGGGGGAACTGCTGGTCAGGGAGAAACACCAACTAATAAAATCCCTCCCGGCCTCCCTTTTCCAAAGGGAGGAGAGAAATCAATTCCCCTTGAGAAATTAACTCCCCCTTTGGAAAAGGGGGTTATGGGGGATTTGCAAGGTACTAGCACCAAACCTGAAACAACTTTAGAAGACCTTGAGGCCGAGCTGGAGCACGCTCTTGCCGGACAAGGAGGTGGACAACCATTGAGTGTGGTTAAAAAACCAGCCAATCTAGGTTACAAAGGCGCTGATCCCTATCGCGAACAAGTTGAGGAGCATATGCCAAATGTACGAGGCGCACCCTATGTGCCGAGCAAAGAACAAGTAGTAAGTAGTACGTATCAAGGGAAAGAAGAGCCCAAGCCGATCAAAGAAATATCAATAGCAACACCGACACCAAAGTCGGTCGAGGAGCCGTCCGTGTTTTCGCCTCTATCGCCAAAACCCGCAGAGTCTGCAACAAAAGAACACGACACTCAAAAGGCATCAGGCTTCAAATTTCAAAATTCAACCTCCAGCAAAAACGATGAAGATGTATTAAAAGAAATCACAGGTGACACAAAAAACGGGTCGCTCCAAGCATTTCGCGGATTTAATATGAATAATAACCGATCGGTTGAGAACCCGCCGCGCTATGGATTTTCGAAACTGCCTCCGTACAGGGAAAATCCTACTGCAAAACCAACACCGGCAGAGCCAGTGGGAATGCCACAACCCATTACTAAAAACCAGAACGATTCATACAGGGAAAAAATTGAGTAGGTATGCAGCCCCACATCTTTTTTGCAAAACGAATCTATGTATGCTGAAACTTTAAAATTTACAACCAAATCATGGCAAAGCGCTTCGCCCATTAAGGGTTGCGCTATTCGCGCACGCGCTTTGCGAAGTATGCCATGGCAAAAAATAAGCGGGGCTGTCATTTTCGCAGCTATATTTTATTCGCTACGCTCTAAAATATAGGCGAAAATGCAGCAGTTTCAAGTGCCGCAATTTATTGAGGTAGAAGACAAAATTTTTGGGCCGCTTACGACAAAGCAGTTCTTTTATCTTTTGGGCGGGGGGGGAACTCCGCGGCGTATATGTTGAAGCCGCGCTTGTATTTATGGCAAAAATCCAAAGAACGAAAGGAGGAGGCCCAAGAAGAAGACAAAAAAATCCGCACGGGGCTTATTATCCCGAAAGTTACGCAAAGCAAATTAAACGACTTGGCCTGGTCGCTTGATATTATGCAGAATGTCAGAAAAAAAGACGAGCGCGCGCCAACCACGGACACTTCGGGCGATTACAAAAACATCATCACAAGCGCGCGTGTAAGCGGAGGTGAAAACAGAAATTAAATCAGACTGCCAACTGAAAAAAGCAGTTGTGTTGTGTAAATGTGCCGAGCCAAGCTATCCACAATTCCGGTTACACCGGAATGTGTAGAGCTCGGCTAGTCACATTTTATGGCAAAACCACTTCCCGCACAACAACTTGTTGAAGTTCAGGAAATACGCGACGGTGTGTTGCTATTGAAAGATGGGTCGCTTCGCGTTGTTTTGATTGCATCGTCCATCAACTTCGCGCTGAAATCGCAAGAAGAACAAGACGCTATAATTTTTCAATACCAAAACTACCTTAATTCGCTTGATTTTTCCGTTGAGGCATTTGTGCAATCGCGCCATCTTAACATCGAGCCGTACCTTGAGGTGTTGCGGGAACGCCTCGGACGCGAATTTAACGAGCTTATGAAAATACAGATTACCGAATACATAGACTTCGTAAAATCATTTGTGGAAAGCTCTCATATTATGGCGAAGGGCTTTTATGTGGTAGTGCCATTTACACCCCTGCGTCTGCCCCGGCAGGCAAGCATTCAAAGATCGGTCCTTAAGTTCCTGCCCGACTTGTCCGGCCGCACAAAAAAACAGGCAAAAGAAATGCGTGAACATGGTGTTACCCAGGAACGGTTTGAAGAATACAAAACCCAGTTATTTCAGCGCGTGGAAGTAACGCGCCAAGGCCTCGGACGCCTCGGGGTGCGCATTGTGCCGCTTAACACCGAAGAGCTGATAGAACTCTTTTACAGTTTGTACAATCCGGGGGAAATTGAAAAAGGGAAGATACCGGAAGTGGCAACATAATAGCAAATTAGGCTTTAGGCTCTAGGCTCTAGGTATTAGGAAATACACTTGAGACCTGAAGCCTAGCGCCTAAAAACTAGCGCCTAGCACATGGCTTTCTTATCAAAACTATTTGGTAAAAAACAAGAAGATGGAGAAGGTATCCTTCCGATTTTTCCGCAAGATATTTACTCACACGGCGTTTTAGAACTGGAAGATGCCATCGCGCCCGCAGCGCTCCAGGTAAACCCATCAAACCTGCGCCTCGGAGAAAAATACACTCGTACACTGTATGTATACGCCTATCCGCGGTTTTTGGCGACAAGCTGGTTTGCGCCTATCATCAATCTCGATAAAGTGTTTGATATCTCAATTTATATTCATCCGGTTGACACAGCCCTAATTCTGCGCGATCTTCGCAAGAAAGTTGCCGAGGTACAATCGCAGATTTCCATACGTGAAGAAAAAGGCCTCGTGCGCGATCCAGTGCTTGATACTGCTTACCAGGATCTTGAGGCTCTGCGCGACAAACTCCAACAGGCGCAGGAAAAACTCTTTAGCATTGGGCTGTACATCACGCTCTACGGAGACACAGAAAAAGAGCTTACAGAAATCGAGACAGAAGTACGTTCTATTCTTGAAGCAAAACTAATCTACGCGAAGCCCGCGCTCTTCCAGCAGCGGGAAGGATTTACCAGCACCCTGCCGCTTCTGCTTGATAAGCTGGAAGTGCATACCTACATGAACTCGTCCCCGCTTTCAAGTGTGTTTCCGTTTGTATCATTTGACCTCACCTCAAACCGCGGCATACTCTATGGCATTAATCGCCACAACAACAGCCTTATTTTATTCGACCGCTTTACGCTCGAAAACTACAACACGGTTGTTTTCGCAAAAGCGGGCGCGGGCAAGTCGTATATGACAAAACTCGAAATCCTGCGTTCGCTTATGTTTGATACTGATGTAATTGTAATAGATCCGGAACGGGAATATGAGTATCTGGCCGAAACCGTTGGCGGCAGATTCTTTAATATTTCCATCAACTCACACCATCATTTAAATCCCTTTGATCTTCCTTTGCCGCACGAGGATGAGTCGCCCACGGACGTGCTGCGCTCAAATATCATCAATCTTATTGGCCTCTTCCGGTTGATACTCGGCGGACTCACGCCCGAAGAAGATTCCATCATGGACCGTGCCATTACCGAAGCGTACGCCGCAAAAGACATTACAGCAGAGGCAGATTTTACGCATATCTCCCCCCCCCTGCTTTCAGACCTGGAGCTGGTGCTCGCGAACATGCAGGGTGGCGAGACACTGGCATTGCGCCTTAGAAAATACACCGAAGGCACGTGGTCGGGGTTTCTGAACCAACCGACAAATATAAACATCGACAAGCACATGGTGGTATTCTCGCTGCGCGATATGGAAGAGGAACTTCGTCCCATTGGCATGTATATTGTTACGCATTATATCTGGAATGTTGTGCGGTCTGAACTCAAAAAGCGCATCCTTATAGTTGATGAGGCCTGGTGGCTGATGAAATCGGAAGATGGCGCATCGTTTCTTTTTGGTCTTACCAAACGCGCCCGCAAATATTTCTTAGGTGTTACCACTATTACGCAAGATATCGGCGACTTTATGAACTCGCCCTACGGCAAGCCGATTATCACCAACTCGTCTATTCAGGTACTGTTGAAGCAATCTCCCGCCACAATTGATATAATGAAAGATGTGTTTAACCTCACCGACGAAGAAAAGTTTCTGCTTTTGGAGTCCGACGTGGGGGAGGGAATTTTCTTCGCGGGGTTGAAACACGTGGCCATAAAAGTTATCGCCTCCTACACCGAAGACCAGATTATTACATCCGACCCCGAGCAATTATTGGCGATTAAACGGGCGAAAGAAGAATTTACACAGTAATACTTTGAATTACGAAACTCCTAAAAATCCCCCTTCATCCCCCTTTTCCAAAGGGGGACATGCGCTCCTCCCTTTGGAAAAGGGAGGTTGGGAGGGATTTTGTAATTCAAAGAGTAATAAGTATGCCTGAAGAAACAACCGAACAACAATACCAAGCCGAACTGTTGCGCGAGCGACAGCGTGAGCAGCAGATGAATATTGAAGAGGCGGAACGCGAAATGGAGCTTGCGGAAACGGAGGATCTTTCCCAAACCCAAGCCGCTGGACAAGCAAAAGCGCCTAGGAACACATTTCCTCTATCAGCCATTGCGGTAGGTCTTTGGTTGTTTCCCGCCGCAGCTTTGGATATGTTTGAGTTTTTTGGGCAGGTATTGGCCGCGATTCCGTTTATCGGGTTGCCGCTCGCTGGGGCAAGCAGTATTGTTGGGGCAATTTTTAGTGGTATAATGGTTTTGATAGTCGGGTTCTGGCTTCTTATGAAAGGTGTAACTCCTTTCTCACCGAGCGGCATCCGGATATTTCTTGTTTTGGGGGCAACCGCGTTTGGCAATGCCATTGTAAACTGGCTGCCGGCGTGGAGTGGATTCTTTTTGTGGCTTTTCTTTATGGCCCACGCGCGAGAAGCGCTTTTCTTAAATAAATTTAAAAAATGAATACCACACACAAAACTGGAAACAAAACACACTCGGTTGTTTTTACTATTTTGTTACACATCCTCGTTGTTATATTTTTTCTTGCCGGACTGCGCGTTTACGGACAAGTCAATGAACCGAAAATAGAATTTGTTTTGAATCCTACCTATCCGCATGCTTATGAATTCACCAGTGTCACGATACGTTCCTTTAGTTTTGATACCCAAAGCGCGCTATTTTCATGGTCAATTAATGGAAAACCTGCCAGTACTGGAAGAGGAGTAAAAAGTGCCAGTTTCACCACAGGCCCTCTAGGATCAAAAACCGCCGTTTCTGTAATTATTGTCCCTTTCGAAGGTATGAAGATAAAAAAAACCATTGACGTATATGCCTCAGACCTTGATATTCTCTGGACAGCATCATCATATACACCACCATTTTATAGAGGGAAATCATTGCCTACCCGAGGGTCTACCGTTACATTCGTCGCCTCGCCATTCTTTGAAAGCGCCCAAACAGGAAAAGAAACAGATTTCTTGTTTGAATGGAATGTTGACGGAAAAGAAATGCGCCAACAATCCGGATACGGCGCTCGTGTGTTTTCTCTCAATATCGGAAGAAACTCAAACACAGAATATCGTATTCAAGCGCGAGTTACCAACCCCGCAACAAACGCAACACAAACAAAAAGCTTTTCTTTACCTATATATGATCCCGCATTACTGTTTTACGAACTCCACCCACTGCAGGGTCCGCTCACCGGACGCGCCATTTCCGACCGACGTGCCATCGCGCCGGATAGTGAAATACAAGTGCTTGCGGTACCGTACTACGCATCACAACCCCCAGCAGCGCTTGATTTTGGGTGGAAGGTAGAAAACACTGATATCGCGCGGGGAGAAAAAGGAGAGCGCGCCGATGTGTTAACGTATCACGCCGAGCAGGGAAGCAGGGGGCAACAAATTGTTTCCCTTAGCATTTTGAATCCATTCAATATATTAGAACGCATACAAGAATCATTTCGCATATATGTGGAATAAAAAACATTTTGCGCTGGCGCTGTTGCTCCTTATTGCTCTATGTGCGTTTGGAACGGCGGATGCCGCGCGTTACAACCTTCTTGCGCCGCTGCCGGGAGGAGACGCGTCGGTTGATGCGACATCGGGAGGATTTCAAACCTACATGGCACAGCTTTTCTGGTTTATTTTGTGGGGAGCAATCATACTCGCGCTTGTTATGTTTGTCATCGGGGGGGTGGAATATGTGGGGTCGGCCGGAAACACGAGCCTGCTTCAAGACGCGAAAGGACGCATCACAAACGCGCTGTTAGGCCTGGTTCTCGCGCTTGCCGCTTGGCTTATCTTATACACCATAAATCCTGATTTGGTAATTTTTGAACTACCCATTGAGCCGATTACACTGCCAATCAGTGGCAATCAAAAGGCTACCACTGACGGAGAACCGCCTCCAATACCACCGCCGCTACCACCGCCACCTAATACAGGAGGCCCCCAGCCACCACCACCTCCGCCTCCACCACCATTAGGTAATTAAACCCAATCAGTACATAACACAACCCATATATGACCATTCGAGGCAGAGAAATTAAACGTTCGCATATTCTCATCGGCAGCGCCGTTCTTGTTGGTATTGCCATTATATTGTTCTTTTTATTACGCGGAGGAGATACAACAGGTGGGAGTGCCGGAGAAGATGATGGTTCGTTCTTTGGGTTTCTCTTCGGCGGCTCTTCTGTGTCACCAAAACCTCTCGATAATACTGCCACCGGAGACGACACCGAACAACCGGAGCAATACTTGTTTCGGATAACAAACGAACCTGTGGCAGGCGCTACCATCTCGTCCGACGGCACATCGTTGCGATATTTCAAAAAAACAACCGGTCATTTGTTTGAAAACTCGTTCACCGGAGACAAGGAACAACGTATCTCCAATATAACTACTTTAGCTATTCTTAACGCTCAGTGGACCCCCTCAAAAGAATACGCAATCATCAGTTATTACACGAATGGCGCCGTGCGCCGCTTTTACTCCCACTACAGCGGAACGTCCACCATAACATCCGCAGTTCTCCCAAATGATATTATTGACATCACCACATCAAAAACAGATGAAAAAATAGCCTATCTCGTCTCTTCCGGCGCCGAGACTATGTTGCTTACCGCGAATCCTGATAATACCGGCATCAAGAATGTTTTTTCAACACCCTTTCCTGACTTTGAGCTTTCCTGGCCGGTGACAAACCGCATCGGCCTCAAAACACGAAGCTCCGCATACGCGCCGAGTGTTCTCTATACTCTCAACCCTTCCACCAAACAGCTCACGCGCGTACTCGACGAAAAAGAAGGTCTTGATGTATTGTGGTCGCCCGATGGCACTGGTTTTCTCTCTATGAAAACAAGCCGCGAAGGCACGAATGTGGCGCTTCGTGTGGTATCCTTACAAGACAACACGGCAGTAGATTTTCCTTTTGTAACGCTTCCGGAAAAATGTGTCTGGGCGCCATCAAAAGAGCGGGTGCTCTATTGCGCTATTCCCCAACAAATTCCAAGCGGCACACATGTACCCGATGAGTGGTGGCAGGGAAGCGTGTCATTTGATGACGCCCTCTGGCGCATATATGTTGACACGGGTATACGCCAACAACTTCTGTCGGCTTACCAGCTTGACGCAATCAACCTTTTTACAGACAAAGAAGAATCGTTTCTTTTCTTCTCAAACAAAAAAGACGGGCTCTTGTGGAGCCTCCGCCTTCGTTAGGCATTAGGCGCTAGGCTGTAGGCACTAGGAGTTAGAATTTAGAGAAAGAAAATTTTTTCTAAAGCCTAATGCCTAGTTTTCCTAGAGCCTAAACAACTGGTTTTATCACCACCCTGCGATTTTCGCCTTCGCCAATGCTTTCTGTTGCCACATCAGGGTCGCCTGTCAGTGTTATGTGAACAATACGCCGCTCATACCCGCTCATCGGCTGCATAACAACTTCTTTCTTGAAATACCGCACGCGCTGGGCGCTCATGCGCGCACGCTCGCGGAGGTCCTCAACACACTTGCGCTGGTAGTCATTTACATCAATAACAAATGGTGAAAAGCCGCTTGTGTTTTTTTTCTCTATAATGCGCTTCAAAATAGTTTGAAGCGCGTATAAATGTTTGCCATTCTCCCCAATAAGCAGGTTGCTATCAGGTGTTCGTATGTGAAGACACGGCGTCTCTAATATCTCCGTTTCCTCAATAGACGCCTCAATACACATGAGTTGGAGTATCTTTTTTAGGGTAGTACACGCATCATTGAATGGTGTTTGTTGTTGTATTGGTTGGTTCATATGCCAATCTGACGTTCTCCGCTTTTTTACGCACTATCATTTCGTGAATGATAGCAAACAAATTCATTGTTGTCCAATACAAAGAAACGGCAGCGGAGAACTGAAGTCCGATGAAAAATATCAGTACCGGCATAACATAAACCATTTGCGTTGTCATTATGCGCGAAATATCCTGCGTTCCACCACTTTTTTCTGTGTTTTTCAAGGACGGAAGAGAAATTGGTACCGCGAGTTTCATTTGTAAAAACTGCGTAAGGGCGGCGGCAACCGCAAGCACAATACTTACTTCCATAAGATTTATAACACCAAGAAAAGTGGTGTGAAGGGAATCCGGCATGTGGATAAACGAGTACAGTTGCGCGCCGATATCAGCTGGCCCCACAAGAAACACCCGATAGAGAGCAATAAGAATAGGAAGCTGTACCAGAAGCATAAGACAGCCAGAAAGCGGATTTACACCGTGTTCTTTGTAAAGCATCATTATGCGGCGCGCCTGCTCTTCTTTGTTGTCTTTGTGATCATCCCGAATTTTCGCGATATGAGGCTCAAGAACGCGCATTTTTATCTGCGCTTTTATGGAATGATGCGTAAAAGGAAACAGCACGAGACGCACCAGTATTGTCAGAATAATGACCGCAAATCCGAGATCATGAAAGGGAAGAATGTTTGTAAGAAAAACAAGAGCGTTCAGGAGAGGACGAAAAAATATTTCATCGAAAATTGTTATAAAGAATGTCATAGGGGGTCATATCCTCCCTCATGCCACGGATGGCACCGTCCGACACGTTTTATACCACAGCTCAAACCTTTGAAAAACCCCCGCATCCGTAGAGCGTCTATTGTATATTCCGAACAAGATGGAAAAAACCGGCACGTACGCGCGCAGTTGGGAAAAAGAAAACCATGGTCAGGGGATAAAAAAAATTGGTATGTACGAATGAGAAAAATACTTATTGGCACCATACAGATTTATAATTTCAACATTCTTATTCTTTCAAACATCTGCCGCATATGCCCCTCAATCTCCTGATACCCCAGCTCTGTTGCCTCTGGATATGCCCATACCACACAATCATATCCTGAAAGAAGGGTAGGGAATATATGTTGTACAATAGCATATAATCGCCGCCGGATCTTGTTGCGAATCACCGCCTTTTTAGAAACCACTAACGATACCACAAACCCAAACCTATTATATGTCAAGTTATTTTCATTGCACATGATACGAAACGGGCCCGATCGGGCTTTTATACGCCCTTGAAATACAGCGTGGAAATCCCCTCGCAGAGAAAGACGATGTTTTTTTGGTAACAAGCGTTGTTATTTACACTGTTAAGCGTTTCCTGCCTTTCTGGCGCCGGCGCAGAAGCACCGCGCGTCCGGCAGGGGTGCGCGAACGCACCAAAAACCCGTGTGTTCTCTTCCGTTTGCGTTTTTTCGGCTGATAGGTAACTGACATATACTTATAAATATCACAATACATACAACTATTCAATATACACACTTTATTCACATAGTGTGCACAATGTGTGGTATTGTGTGGATAATTTTGTTCCTTGTGTAAATCTGATACAATAATTTCATGACAAACGAAGAATTGTGGCAGATAGTGCTTAATGAGGTTGAACTTGCCGTATCACGGGCAAACTTCATTACGTGGTTTAAAAACACGTCAATAAATCGTACTGCCCCAGGAGTCGCGACAATCTGTGTTCCCAATGGGTTTACAAAAGAATGGCTGGAAAACAAGTATCACAAGCTGATAATGCGCGCCATTCGAACCAATTGCCCGGAAATCCGCAGTGTAGATTATGTCATATCCACATTACCGCAACCGTTTATCGTTGAAAAACAAAAAGAGCCGGAGTCGGTATTTCCTGAAGAACAACTGGAATTCCAAGAGTTTAGTATTGATACAGAAACAAACCTAAATCCACGATATGTATTTGATACATTTATTGTAGGGTCTTTTAACGAGCTGGCGTATGCCGCGGCACAATCAGTAGTTAAAAACATAGCATCATTATATAACCCTCTCTTTATTTATGGCGGCGTTGGGCTTGGAAAAACACACCTTCTGCAGGCTATTGGCAACGCCATAAAACAATCCAACACGAACCTACAGGTTCACTATGCCACATCCGAGCGTTTTACCAATGATCTCATAGCGGCGATCCAAAGCCATGAACCACAACGATTTAAAGACCGTTATCGTAGATTTGATGTCCTTATTATTGATGACATACAGTTTATAGCTGGAAAAACCCGCACACAGGAGGAATTTTTCCACACATTCAACACATTATACGAAAATAACAAACAGGTTATCTTTTCTTCCGATCGTCCGCCAAAATCAATACCAGACTTAGAAGAACGTCTTCGTTCACGTTTTGAAGCAGGTCTTATAGCGGATATCTCTCAACCGGATTACGAGACACGTTTGGCAATTTTACAGACTAAACTAGCCAGCAAAAAACATGAATTTCCTGTTGAAATATTGGAATATATCGCATCTGTTGTAGAAAAAAACATCCGGGAACTTGAAGGCGCGCTTAATATAGTATCGGCCCGCGCGCATATCCTGCATAAAATGCCTGATATGGAAGAAGTAAAAACACTGATCGCACAAATAATATCAAAACCAAAATGGATTATCACCGCTTCAAAAATTATAAAGGAAGTTTGTTTGTTTTATGATATAAACGAGCGGCATCTTTTTGAGCGCAGTAGACGCCGTGAAATAGTAAAACCGCGCCAAATCGCAATGTACCTTCTCCGTGAAGATTTCCGCGGATCATTTCCTTATATTGGGCAAAAATTCGGGGGGCGCGACCATACAACCGCAATCCATGCATATGAAAAAATTGCAAAGAATATAAAGGTTGATAAAAAACTCATGGACGAAATACTTCTTCTACGCGACCGTATTTATGAGAATTAAAAATAATCGGTGTATATCGTAGGTATAAGGATGGAATAACATGGTACTAAAAGGGGATATGACGCCGACTTACAAAAACAAGTACATCAATCCACACATATTCACCACTATTTTTCCAATATATATCAACAATAAGAGTGTCAAAAAACGATTAGCTGACAATAAAAACAACCGTTTATCCACATATCCACACATATTACTACTACTATAAATGTATTGTATATAAAATAATTATTGTAATAATGAAATTTATCGTACTAAAAGAAAATTTATGTGAGGGAGTTCTGCTTGCGGAAAAAAGTACCGGAAAAAAAACCACACTTCCCATATTATCATCCATTCTGTGCTCCGCCCAGAATGGTAAAATACTACTTGTGGGCACTAATTTAGAAACAGCGGTTGAGGTGTGGGTGGGTGGCAAAATCGAACGCGAAGGTAGCATTGCGATTCCAGCGCGTGTGTTGAGTTCTTATATATCTCTGGTGGGCGGTGATCAGATTACTCTCTCAAGCCGGGGAGAAAACCTTGAGGTATCTTCTGATAAAGGAAAAACTATCATTCGAGGCTGTTCCACGAATGATTTTCCACTTGTTCCGCGTCAGGAAGAAATCAGTAGATTTACACTGCCTGCCGGATCTCTGCGTGACGCACTGCGTCGTGTGGTATTTGCGGTGTCGGTGTCGGATATACGACCCGAACTTGCCAGTATTTTCTTTTCCATTACACCAACAACCACCATCATAGCCGCTACTGATAGTTTTCGTCTTGCCGAGCAAAAAATACAAGGAACTTTTGGTGAAAAAGGATGGTCGCAAGTATTTTTGCTCCCCGCAAAAAGCGCTAACGATCTCGCGCGTCTCCTTGAGCGGGAAGAGGAGAACGTGCTCGTGTCTCTCGGTAAGGGGCAGATTGTGTTTTCCACAAAACGGTTTCGTCTCACATCACGTCTTACGGAAGGTTCTTTTCCAGATTATAAACAGATTGTTCCGGCTGTATTTTGCACAGAGTTTAATTTGCCAAAAGATGTAATTATGGACACATTGCGTGTTACGGGATTGTTTGTAAGCAAGCTGCATGATGTGATATTTCATGTGCAACCATCACAAAAGCGCGTTGAAGTTCGCTCAGCAAACGCTGATGTTGGGGAGAATATAGCCTCTCTGCCGGCGACAATACAAGGATCAGAATTACAAATTAGTTTTAATTACCGCTATATTATGGATGGACTTGGGCAGGTTGAGGGTGATGTTGTTTTTGGTTTTACTTCCGCCTCTGGTCCATTGATGATACGCACAAGGGATGATACTTCTTATTTCTATGTTGTTATGCCGATGAAAGTATGATAGATACCTGCGCTTCTCCTACATTTTTCACTTCATCATACACACGTACGGTTATATCTGCGGTTTTGGTTGCCGGTGCGAGTGAGTTGAGGTTTATTACAAACGATCTGTTTGATCCGGTGTTTGATCCCACATACTCATCATTTAAAAAATAATCAATCTGTGATATTTGATAGGTGTTTTGGATAGAAAGAGTAACCGATACCAAGTTGTCTCTTCCAAACAACTCATCGGGCTGGGGTTTTTGAATTGAAACACGCGGCTTGTTTTTTTCCGTGTGGACATCATCGTACTCTGTTGGAATTACAATATTTTCTTTGGAGAGTACTCCTTTTTCTTCTGCCCATGCGCGAACTCCAGTCTCCCAGTTTATAAATTGCGAATCATGCTCTGGATGTTCGGGAATGGGACCACGCGGATCGGTTTTGTCTACCCAATATAAAATTGAGTGAATTTCAGGAATAATTTGGTTTTTTACCAGTTCCGGCGGTGTAAGGTCTGATGCGAGTTTTTTTGAAACAGAATCAATTGCGTATGTTCTACCCCCGCGCCATTCGCCGGTAAGAACTGGTTTTTTTGTGTCTGATGGTGTAGGCGGAGTAAATTGTTCTTGTGGAATATTTTGCAATATCTGTTCCATAAAATCATGCCAAATAGGAGCAACAATAAAGCCGGCAACACGTTTTTCCATTGGTGTATTGTCGTTGTTTCCGGCCCAGACGCCAGCTGCCAAAGATGGTGTGTATCCAATGATCCACGCATCGCGATAGTTGTTCGTAGTACCGGTTTTGGCGGCTACTTCGCGTCCGGTTATGTTAAGGGCGGATTCAGATCCAAACGCGGGCGCGCGCGCTGTGTTGTCAGAAAGTATATGAGAAATCATGCGCGCTATATTTTGATCAAGCGCCTGCTGTGGGCGAGGTGAGTGTTCCCACAACACATCGCCGTTATTTTTTTCAATGCGGAGAATCGCAATCGGTTCATTTCGCACACCGTCGTTCGCGAATACACCATATGCCGAAACCAGCTCCAATAACTGTACTTCACCACCTCCCAAGACAAGAGTAAGACCGTATTGGTTAGGGCCGGCAAGGGTGGTTATACCGAGGCGGCGCGCCATGTCGAGCGCTTCTCGTAAGCCAGTAAGATAGAGTACCTTTACGGCAGCTATATTTACTGATTGCGCAAGCGCCTCGCGAAACGTTATGGGGCCTCGAAATATATTGTCGTAGTTTTGTGGGCGATAACTATCCGCGCCGGCAGCCGCAAATTCTGTCTTAACGTCAAACACAATTGTCTCTGGTGTATATCCTTTTTCAAACGCGGCGGCATATACCAACGGTTTGAAAGCAGAACCTGGTTGGCGGCGCGCGATGGCGACATTAAAATTACCTTCCCGGTCGCGGTCAAAATAATTGCGCGAACCGACCATGGCGAGGATTTCTCCCGTCCGTGGATTTATTGCCACAAGCCCTGTGTTGCCGGCGTTGTAGTTTTTTTCTATGGTATCCGCGTATTTCGTAACTACTTCTTGGGCGCGCTGTTGGATAGACACATCAAGTGTTGTTTGTATGATGAGTCCTTGTTTTTGAATGAATTCCTCTCCGAACTGTTCGCGCAGTGTATCCATAACATACATCACAAAGTGTGGCGCACGGATTCCTTGAGTGGCGGCCTGTAGGAACGCGACAGATTCTTCGCGCGCTGATGCAGCTTCCTCCGATGAAATAAACTGTAATTCTTCCATACGTTTGAGTACTATGTTTTTGCGCAGTTCTAACTCGTCTACTTGTGTGCCGTAAGGAGAAAAATAAGATGGCGCTTTTGGGAGAGCGGCAAGATAGGCTGCCTCGGTGTGCGTTAGATCGCGCGCGCTTTTGCCAAAGAATGTTTGCGCGGCCGCTTCAATCCCATACGCGTTTGACCCATAGGGAATTTCATTAAGATACATGTTTAAAATCTCGTCTTTTGTGTACATACGCTCGATTTTTAAAGCAAGAATAGCCTCCTTGAGTTTGCGTGTTATAGTTTTTTCTCTGGTAAGGAGCGTGTTTTTTACCAGCTGCTGCGTAATGGTCGACCCTCCCTGCACTAAGAGGTGTCCCCGCATAAGGTCGTTTATAAAGGCGCGGATTATGGAAAAAACAGATATGCCAGGATGATTGTAGAAGTTACTATCTTCAATGGCGACGGTGGCGTTTTTTACGCTCCGTGGTATTTCTTCAAACGGGATTACGGTGCGTTTTTCTTCGTTGTAAATTTCAAAAAGAAGTGTCTTGCCGGTGCGATCAAAGATTTTAGTGGACTCTACGACTTCCCGTTCTCGCAGTGTGTTTGGGTCTGGAATGGGGGTGATGAGCAAAAAAATACTAACCAGTGCCGTTACCGCAAGGGCGCCGAAAAACCCAAGTATAATCATCCACCAAATCATACGCCGCAGGAACGACGGTTTTTTCTTGACAATCATAGTAAGAATATACACTATATGTGTTTTCTAATCAACGGCATGCTATACTATGTAATGCTATGGAAAAAATTGAAGAAATTCTTACCCGATCGGTTGACGCAGTCTATCCAAGTCGACAGGCGCTACGAATACTGCTCTCTTCAGGCAAGCAAATCAGGGTATATGTGGGTATTGATCCCACGGCAGATTATGTGCATCTGGGACACTCCACCAACTACCTTGTCTTGGAGCGGCTTTGGCGCTTGGGCCACAAAATTATCGTTCTGGTGGGGGATTTTACTGCGATGATCGGCGATCCAAGCGACAAAACGTCTGCAAGAGCTCCTCTTACAAAAGAAGAGGTTACCAAAAATCTGCAATCTTTTAAAAAGCAGATCGGGAAAATTCTTAATTTTGAAGACACGGACAACCCCATTGATTTTTTGTTTAACAGTACATGGCTCTCAAAGTTGAGCTTCGAAAAGCTTATTGAACTTGCTTCAAATTTTACTGTTCAACAAATGCTTGAGCGAGACATGTTTGAGAGACGGGTGCAAGAACACAAACCGCTGTATGTGCACGAGTTTTTTTATCCGTTGTTGCAAGGGTATGATTCGGTTGCGCTTGAAGTTGATTTGGAGGTGGGCGGCACCGATCAGACATTTAACATGCTTGCGGGACGAACCCTTGCGCGCCGATATCTCAACCGCGAAAAATATGTTCTTGCGACAACACTGTTGGTACATCCGGTGACGGGAGAGAAAATGATGAGTAAAAGTCTTGGTACCGGCATTGGTCTTAATGAGTCGCCGGAAAACATGTTTGGTAAAACCATGGCGTTGCCCGATGAAGGTATTGTACAGATGTTTGTTGATTGCACACGCATGCCTATGGATGAGATTAATAAAAAAAAGAGGCGCCTCGAATCAGGGGAAAATCCTCGGGATATTAAATTGGAACTGGCGCACGAAATTGTTACGATGTATCATGGTCGCAAAGTCGCCGATGGAGCCCGCGCGCATTGGAAAAAAGTCTTTAGCGAGAAAAGGATACCCGAAACCATACCGGAGGTGGAGATTAATAAAGGGATGCTTCTTGTTGATGTGTTGGTTGCCAATGGATTGGCAAAATCAAAGACAGGAGCCCGGCGGCTTATTTCCCAAAAAGCAGTAGAGTTTGATGGCACCGTGTTGTCAGACGCTTCTGTGGCGCTTACAAAAAATGGCGTGCTGCGAGTAGGAAAGAAAAAATTGGTGCGTCTGAAAATAAATAAATAAAAACAAGGGGTTACCACGATGTGTTTTGGATAACCCAAGTTTTTGCGAACTCAATGGATCAAGAGACCCTCCTGCGCCCCGAAAAGTAATTTCCAAAATAACTATGCGGTCGCATAGTTATTTTGGAAATCATGCACGCGACACTTCTTTCACAAGCAGTTTATAAAAACTCCCCCGATTTTACATCGGGGGAGTTTTTTAGTCACAAAAGATTACTCTTCAGGAGTTTCTTCATCCTCATCTTCTTCATCTTCCTCTTCTTTTGTTTCGTTTTCCTCATTCAAAAAATCGTCCATATTTTCTATTATGGTTTTACTCGATGCTTATGATTTATCCTTGGGGGGATGTATGCACCGAGCGGACCAGTAATACGACCTTTCAGGACTATTCCTGATAAATAGCAAATAAAAAAAAGAGAGTCAACCCCCCTTATTTTATTGCAATTACCAACTGACTAGACACTCGGTGTCTAGTCACTTGGTGGAGGGTTACCTCCATTGTTTTGTGAAAGCCGCTGTAAGCGCAATGGCAAGGGCGTCAGCCGCGTCATCCGGGCTGGGAGGGCTGGTAAGGTGTAAGGTGCGCATTACCATGCGTTGTACCTGTATTTTGTCAGCTTTTCCATATCCGCATACCACCAGTTTTACTTGTAATGGTGTGAATTCCTGTAATGGAATACCGCATTCTTCACTTAACAAGAAAAGTACACCGCGGGTTTCAGCAACACGGAGCGCTGTTTTTGTGTTTTTTGCAAAAAATAATTGCTCCAGCACAAGAATGTTTGGCGACTCCTGTGCTATAATGTTTCGCAACTTGGTATAAATAACATGGAGGCGTTTGGCAGGAAGATCTGTTTTTTTTGTTTCAATACACCCCGCGGTAACATAAAAAAGAGACGAACCTTCTTTGCGGACAAGTCCGTATCCCACGCGACCATACCCGGGATCGATGCCTAATATAATCATAAATCAAAAATAAAAATGCAAAAATCACAATTTTTGAAATAGTACAATGATTTGCTATAGCAAATCATTGTACTCTATAATAATTTTACACTTTGATATTTACATTTTGCATTGTGTTTGTGTACACCTCTTGTATGTCTTCATGTTCTTCTAAAACTTCTGCCAGCTCGTCAATTTTCTTCCGTGTCTCATCGTCAACCGGTACTGTTGTTTTTGCTATCCATTCTTCTCCCTCTTTTACAAATGCCCACAGCGCCCCTCCCGGGGCCATTTTTGCGCCATGAGTCTCGAGAACTGTTCGTATTTGGGCGAATGTCCGATTATTGTTGTCGGTACTGCCTTCAATAACAAGCGCCACTCCCCCGGGTCCGTATGCCTCATACGTAACGCGCATAAGTGTGTTTTCAGGAGATGTTGCTTTGGTGATGGCGCGATCAATGGTGTCTTTCGGCATGTTTACCGCCTGCGCGTTTTCTATCGCAGTGCGCAGTGTCGGATTGAGGCCGGGATCCTGACCTTTTTCACGCGCAGCAAGCGTTATAGCGTGCGAAAGTTGCGAAAAAGTCTTGCTGCGCTTTGCATCGGTTGCCCCTTTTTTGTGTTTAATTTGAGACCATTTTGAATGTCCTGACATAGATAAGGGATTAGTAACTCGTAACTAGTAACTAGGGGATTGAGTTGTTTGTTCTTCACTCTTCTTTTGTGCTTTTTGCGAATACTCCAAGATAAACCGTTTTGCCTCTTCTATCCGCGGTACGTCACGAACAAGAAAGCTTTTTTCTCCTGCAGTGTGGATTGTCATAGTACCGAAGTCAAGAAAGGTTGCTATCATGTTGGGAATCTCACTTGTTATATCTTGCACCCGTTCTAAAAGAAACTCGGATATTTCCCTATTAAACAAGCCACGCTGTTCGACATCAATAATACGCCGTGTGGTGACAACCCACACATCGAGACGGTAGTTGATCCAGACAGCAAATGCCAATAGGAGGACAATAAGGGTATACAGAGAAAAAAGAAACCATGCCAACGGATCAAGGATCGATGGCGCCACAAATGCATACACGGCGTCTTTTACAAAAAACAGTATGGTACCGAACAAGATAATAAATACAATACCCGCAAGTTCACGCGCCAGCACAAACCAGTGCCGATGAAGCACGAGAAGCACCTGTTCGTTTTCATTTAAATGGAGTGATTGAATGGGCATGTTACATTAAACTATCCCAAGGGACGCGGCTGAAAAGATACGCAGAAATGATTATGAGAATAAGAGAACTGGCAATAAACGGTGTCACAAAACTATGCATGGGATCTTCTCGAACCGCATACGCGCGTATGTGATAGACCAATGCCGCCGAGAAGGCAGTATAACCGATTATGAATAGAAAATAGAGAATAAGAGCTATTGTAAACATAAGTTCAAATGACAAAACTCAAATACCAAATCAATACCAAATGCTTTAATGTCAAATATTTTTTGAGCTTTGGATTTTGACATTGTGGTTTACTATCTTAAAGTAGTGTTTCTTGCATAGTGGTTGGTAGCGGCAGCCCTAAATGTTCATAGGCGTGTGCGGTAACAACGCGTCCTCGCGGAGTTCGTTCAATGAACCCCAACTGCAAGAGGTACGGCTCATATACTTCTTCAATAGTTTCAATTTCTTCAGATGTGGAGGCGGCAAGCGTTTGTACGCCGACTGGTCCACCGTTGTGTTTAAAAATAAGCGCTTCCAAAATGCGCCGGTCGCTTGGCTCAAGTCCCCGATTGTCAATTTCAAGAAGTTCAAGAGCATCGTGGGATCCATCTGCGGTTATAACGCCGTTGCCGCGCACATCCGCGTAGTCGCGGCAACGTTTTAGAAGCCGGTTTGCAACGCGGGGTGTCGCACGGCTGCGTAGCGCAAGCTCTGTGATCGCCACTGGCTCTATAGCAACATTCAAAATAGCGGCGGATCGCGCAATAATGCGTTCGATATCTTGCTGTGTATAAAAAGAAAGACGATAGGTACCTCCGGAAAACCGGGAACGCAAGGGTGATGACAAAAGGGCAATCCGCGTAGTCGCGGCAAGTAGCGTAAAGGGGGGCAGATCAAGTTGGAGTATCCGGGCGGATGGCCCTTTCCCGATTATAATATCCAGCGAGCGCGATTCCATGGCGGGATACAAAATTTCTTCCACCAATTTGTTTAGTCGATGTATCTCATCAATAAAAAGAATATCTCCTGGTATTAGGTTGGTGAGTATGGAAGCAAGATCTCCCACACGTTCTATGGCAGGGCCTGATGTCACACGGATAGCCGCACCCATTTCTTTTGCAATAAGGTGCGCGAGTGTTGTCTTGCCAAGTCCCGCGGGGCCGTAAAACAAGATATGCTCCAACGGCTCATTTCTGCGCCGCGCCGCTTCCAGAGAAATTGCGAGATTTTTTTTGATGGCGTCTTGTCCAATATAATCATTCCATGTATGCGGACGCAGTGAGGCATCCAAGGTCTTATCTTCCCCCGGTTCTTTACGGCTTACTATGGAGATTTCTTCGGCACCTTGCGTCATGGGAATAGTATACCATACATTTTAGGCTTCAGAGATGTAATTACTCACACCTCTCACAAAAATATCACAAAAACCATGTTCAACAAGAAAACACAAAAGTTTTTTCGAAAAGTCTGGCTGAGCGAAGCGAGGAGAACCGAGGACTTTTTGAAAAGAGCTTTTGTGTTTTCTTGTCCAATACAAAATCAAGTGTGAGCAGTTACTCAGAGATTGCTTGACAAACACCAAACAACCTGCTACCCTACCCAAGATTTAAGAAGTTTGTTTTTCTTGTATTCTTGTTCGTAGCCTCCAGGCAATTAAGGCCCCAAATCCTTATCTGGGCTTTTTCCCCGCGGGTACTTCGGTTCTCCGATGTAAATCGGAGGGTTACGGGGGTATTCCCGAGAAAAGTTCTAAGTCCTGTGTACCTATGCCAGGACAATTACCTGGAGGCTACGAGTCGGAACGATTATTCTCCCGTAACCCGCTCAACTTCTTCCCACGAGGTGATACCTGCGATGGTTTTTAATGCGCCGTCTTGATGCATGGTGAGCATCCCTTGTTTTTTTGCCGCTTCGCGCACTGCCGCCTCGGACGGCCGTTCTAAAATCATGCCTTCAATCGCATCATCAATACGAAATACCTCAAATATGCCGACGCGCCCTTTGTAGCCGGTGTGATTGCATGCGTCACAACCAGTCGCGCGCCATATTGTTGTTTTGGCAAGGGATGGTTTTATGTACGGCGCCGGTAAATCTTTCATGGTATCTTCAATGCGTTTTAATTCTTTGCCGGCAAGCGGATATTGTGCGCGGCATGTTGCGCATAGTTTGCGTACCAGACGCTGTGCCATGGCGGTATTGATTGCGGGGGCGATGATGTTGGGTTGTACCCCAAGGTCAATAAGGCGCGGGATAGTGCCGGGTGCGTTGTTGGTGTGGAGCGTAGAAAATACCAAATGCCCCGTAAGTGATGCGTGCATAGCGATTTCCGCCGTTTCTTTGTCGCGGATTTCTCCCACCAAAATTACATCGGGGTCTTGGCGCAAGATGGAACGAAGGCCGTTGGAGAAATCATATCCTTTGTCGTGGTCTACCTGTGTCTGGTTTATGCCTAAAAGATGATACTCAATCGGGTCTTCAATGGTTATGATATTGATGTCCGGAGAGTTGATGCGTTTGACAAACGCGTAGAGTGTTGTGGTTTTTCCTGATCCGGTGGGGCCGGTGGTGAGCAGCATGCCGTTGGGTTTTTTGAGCTCGTTCACCAAAAGATCAAACACCGGCTGCTGCATGCCGAGGTTTTCCATTGAGAGCGCTATCATTTTCGGTGAAAGAATACGCATCACAATCGATTCCCCTTGCGGTCCGGGAAGGGTGGAGGTGCGTACCTCAATATCTTCCGTATTTGTGCGGATGGTAAAGCGGCCGTCCTGCGCCCGCTCGCGAATGTTTAGTTTGATGCCGGAGATCAGTTTTATGCGCGAAAGAAGCAGAGTATAAACTTGCGGAGAGAAAAACATAACGTCGTGCAACACACCGTCGAGTCGCAGACGCAGGCGGGTTTTTTTCTCTTCTGCTTCAATGTGGATGTCTGATGCATCCAAAGTGAGCGCGCCGCTCAGCGCAACTTCCAGCGTAAGTGATATTTGCCGTTCTTCCCCGCTTGCTATAAGAGGTTCCAAGGCATCACATAGTTGGTCGGTAGTGCGGATAACGGAGCTGGCAGAGACAACAGCTTTTGTTACAAGGGAAACAATGCCCTTAAGGACAGGTTTTGAATATGTTGCTTCTTTGTATTTATCCCACGCTTTCTCAAGACTGTGGCGTGACACCATAAACACCTGCGGTTCGTACTGTTTATGTTTAAGATCTTCAAGAATGCCTTGGGCCTGCATTGAATTCGGGTTGCGGATGGCCACTTTTATTTTTTTACCCGCCGTCTGGATAACGGCAAGCTCGGCTTCGCGCGCTTGTGTTTCCAGAACGATAAGAACTGATGTGGTATCAATGCTTATCGTATCTAGGTTAAGATAGGGAAGGTTGTATTTTTTTGAAAGTACGCGCGCGAGCTCTTCTTCTTCTTCCAAATGTAATGTTTGAAGTTTCTCGTTTACTTTGTTTTCGTCGAATCGGACCATATCGTGAGTGTATCATAATAGGGAACATCTGACATCTTTACTTTGAATTACGAAATCCCTCCCCCGCCCGCCTTGCTTCGCAACGCGAAGCGGGCAGGCAACCTCCCTTTTCCAAAGGGGGATGAAGGGGGATTTTTAGTGTCAGACATTCTCGTAAATCTTAAATCTGTTTAATCAACTTTCTCGCTTCCAGCTCCGCTTCACTAAAGTTCTCAAATGACCGCACTATAATCATATCGTCTTTTGCGGGGGTTTCGGCGGCATCGGCGAGTTTTGTCAGAGTATGCGGGTCGGTGCTTGAGAGGAGAATATGAACGTTTTTTGTAGTGTCTTTGGGGCTTTGCCACAACACGACGACGAGCAGCGGCAGTTTCATAAAACGCCGCATGCTGCGGATGAGAGCGGGTAAGATGGTATCAGACTGGTTTGTTTTCTGAAAATCTTCTTTGGGGAGGAATGCCCAAAATGTGTTCGTATCATCTTCCCTATAAGACCGGAGCAACGCGCGTCCTAAAAGTTTCATGGAGTCTAGGCTCCATAGATTGTCTGCTAGGGCGCCGATTGACGAAAGGTTTATTACAGCATCAGGATTTTTTAGCGGCGCTTCTGTTTTTATAATGCGCCGCAAGTCTTCTTCATTGGAAAATCCAAGCGCTATGATCATGTCGCTTGGCAGGTGGCGTTCTTCCATGGTAAACGCGTCTTTTGTGAGCTTATTGTGTGGGGAGAGAAATATTCGGAGCACCCCGTTTTCTTTTTCGTACCGGAGTTCATCAACCGGATGCGCGGATGTATCAAGCGCCAACGCGACTTCTTTCCGAGGACGCTCCTTTTTGAACATATGGCTCCAGCGATCTTGCAGATGGTCGGTTGCGTTAAGAAGCGAAGTTTTCTCACCCAGCCGTTCTTTGAGCGCGTGCGCGGCAAGGAGTTCGGCATCGCCGGCATCGGGTCCGAGAACAATGCCAATACGTTCGCTTGTCTCGGCAAGCGTTAAAATCTTTAGAATATGCTCCATGTCTTTCATTTCCATAGCCAATTCCTAGCACGCCATAGTGAAAGTGGAAAGCATTGACTTTTTATATTTTTTAGTGTATTATACACATCAAATTGCGAAAGGAGGCTCTTTTATGAAAAGAGTAGTATGTATGCTTTTTGTTTGTTTGTTTTTGTTGACATCCAGTGTGGTGCTCGCACGTGATGGACACTACGACAGGCGCGGTGGTGGGCATGAACATGGTCGCGAGTTGCACCACGATGGTGGTCGCCATCACTATCGAGATAGTCACCACCACTACGATAATCGTCGTGAGTGGCACGGCGGTGGATGGCATGATTATGACCATGAGTGGCGAGACCATTACCGAGGCCATGATTACTATGGTTCTCCTCGGTATTATTCTCATTCTTATCCCATCGTGTGGGACGGCCGTGTGCCAATTATTAGCGACATCTTTGGTTGGCTCGAGTCAAGAGACTCGAATGATGCAGCAAAACAAATCGCGGCAATGAGCATTCATGCTGATGCAGTAAAAAATCCCAAGCCGGGTAGGGTAGACGTGAATTCTTCATGGGGCCGGTTTGGAACGGAGTGGTATGGAGACAATGGAGGCGAGGAATTCCTTCCGGAGGAACGAGAGGAACTGTCTCGAATAGTTTCTAGTGGTAATGCGGCCGAACGCGCTTCCACTGCTGGTTATGAGGATAGCCGCAAGGAGTGCCAATCCGCCATTCGGTACGGCAAGGAAGAGCACCCTGTTCTCACAAGAGAAAGGTGGTCTCAACTGGTGCGTGAGCATCAAAAGAGACACTCTCCATCCTATCTTCGGAGTTTTAGGCAGGGATGGCGAGATGCCGGATGTAGTGGGTTTGAGTAAGAAAGTAGCACAGCAGAGAGAAGTTTCTACGGAAGCTCGCCTCTCTGCTGTTTTTTGTTTTTTATTTTTGAATCAAAATAGTGTACATCTTTTGACGATAGGAAAAAGATGTACACTATTCCAATAGATTTCTTTGAGGAATTGAGGAACTGGATTCCAAATCGGGTCGTGGATGAAAAATTGGCGGTTGATTTTTTTGTAAACAAAATATAGGCTGAAGTTAGTTTTAGATGATTGGTATGGGCATAGAAAATGAAGACAAGTTTCTAGAAACGTCAAAAGAGCAAAGTAGTATGGATATATGAACGAACAAGAGCGGTTCGGCAAACTCGCTACCAATCTATTGTTGGAATAAAATTATGACTCAAGAAACAAAACGTAATCCACTTCTCTTCCTTACAGAACGGATGTGGCACTATTCTGTCGGGAATCGTCGAATGGTCGTTTTGTATGCCCTGTTTTTTGTGATTGCAAATATCATCTGGTCGGCAGAGCCGCTGGTAGTGGGATTCTTTCTGAATGAATTACAAATGTACGATGCGGCTTCTTCGAACACAGGAAAAATCTTTTTACTTTTGAGCTTCTTTCTTCTTTTGGAGATCACCGGCTGGGTTTTCCATGGTCCGGCTCGAGTTATGGAAATGAAAAACGCTTTTCTCGTGCGAGCAAATTATAAAAAATATCTTCTCCAAGGTACGATGGCGCTTCCCATCGAGTGGCATGTTGACCATCACTCAGGAAATACGATCGATAAAATAGAGAAGGGAACTAGCGCTCTCTTTGGTTTCTCCGAAAACACCTTTCAGATCATTCAGGCTTTTACGATATTGATTGCGGGTATCGGGGCGCTCCTTTACTACGACAGTACTGCTGCTGCGATTGTTCTTGTACTCTCAATTCCAACATTCTTCATTCTCGCCATTTTTGATAGGAAGCTAGTCCCGGGCTACAAGAAAGTAAATACCCTTGAAAACGAAATCTCTGCTAAAGTCTTCGATGTACTTAGCAATATTACGACTGTTGTAATTCTCCGTATCGAGTCCTTGGTGTTCTACTCTCTGAACGAAGCAATACAGAAGCCGCATGGACAGTTCACGACGAACTCAAAAGTGAATGAATATAAGTGGTTCTCTGCCGCGTTATTAGGGCGCCTCGCGGTCGTGATTGTAATTGGCGTCTACCTTGCAAAGCAACTTACGCTCGGGGGAGTACTGGTGGGCACCGTCTATATTCTCTATGGCTATGTGGATCGTATACGCGGCGTATTCTTCCAGTTTGCGTATCTCTATAACGACATTATACGCCAGCGTGCATCGGTCGCGAACGCAGAAGAACTGTCCAAAGATTTCCGTGATTCCATTAACTCGAAACACAATCGTCTTCCAAAGGACTGGAGGAGTCTGAAAATCGAAGATCTGTCGTTTTCGTACCATACGATTGACGAGGCAGATCTTCATATCACAGATGCCGAAATGGAAATAAAAAAAGGAGAACGGATCGCTCTTATTGGCGAGAGTGGTGGAGGTAAAAGCACGTTTTTAAAACTTGTTCGGGATCTCTATCATCCAAAATTGCTGACACTTTTGGTGGACGGCGCAAAAATTTCTAAAGGGTTTGCCGCAATTAGCAACTCTATCTCGCTTGTGCCCCAGGACCCGGAGATATTTACAACCACAATTCGCGAAAATATAACACTTGGTATCGACTACCCAGAGTCCCACATACAGGTATTTACCGACATGGCAGAGTTTACGGAAGTTATAAGGCGTCTTCCAAAGGGTATTGAGTCGTCGATTGTCGAGAAAGGAGTAAACTTGAGTGGAGGCGAAAAGCAGCGGCTTGCCTTGGCACGCGGACTTCTTGCCTCCGAGCATAAGGATATTATTCTTCTTGACGAGCCGACATCGAGCGTTGACTTTGGTAATGAACTTGAGATCTACAAAAATATATTCGAATCATTTCCCGATAAAACTCTTATCTCTTCAATCCATCGTCTGCACCTTCTCTCATTGTTTGATAGCATATATCTTTTCCAGGGAGGACGTATTATTGCATCGGGTTCCTTTGACGACCTGAAAGAGCATTCGCCTGAATTTCAAACACTTTGGGAGCAGTATATCCATACGCGCGATGCGGCGGTAAATTAGGAAAAAATGAATTGATTGACTGCATGGCAGTATTAAAAATTACAACGTACTCGGCAAAAGAAACACAGAAAGTTGCCCGTTTACTCGCACGGGAGATTTTGCGTTCAGACATACAGCGTGATGGCGCGCTGGCGATTGCGCTCGAAGGCGATCTCGGCGGCGGCAAGACCACGTTCTCGCAGGGGTTTGCGAAAGGTCTTGGCATCCGCGAAAAAATTTTAAGCCCCACGTTTGTTATCATGAAAAGCTTCAGGTTTCATGCTTCAGGTTTCAGGAAATTTGTGCATATTGACGCCTATCGGCTTTCGGGTGCTAACGAGTTACGTCCGCTCGGCTGGAAGGATATACTACAAGATAAGAACGCGATCGTGCTTGTGGAGTGGGCAGACCGGGTGCGGCGAGCGCTGCCGAAGGGGTATGTCCGTATACAGTTTGAATTTGTGGATAAAAAGACAAGGAAGATAAAAATTAATTCCTAATTTATCTATGAGTGTTGTTTCAAAAGAAAACAAAAAACAGAAAGTGTTGGTTCTTCTTGATACACACGCGCTTATCCATCGCGCGTTTCATGCCTTGCCGCCGCTCACAAGTCCGCAAGGCGAGCCGGTGGGCGCGGTGTATGGGGTCGCGAATATCGTGCTCAAGATTCTTAAGGATTTCAGTCCGGATTATATAGCGGCCGCGTTTGATCGTCCGGAGCCGACGTTTCGCCACAAAGTGTACAAAGAATACAAAGCTCAGCGGGCCCAAGCCCCGGATGACCTTATTGCCCAGTTTGATACCGTGCGCGCGTTATTTGAGGCGCTTGGCATACGAATATACGATAAACCCGGCTACGAGGCTGATGACATTATCGGCACGCTTGCTGTCATGGCGGAGGCCGCGGACAAAAAACTGAAAATCATTATTGCGTCAGGCGACCTTGATACCACGCAGCTTGTGAAAGACGACCGTGTTGTGGTATTTACCATGCGCAAAGGCATTGCCGATACGGTGTTGTATGATGAAAACGAAGTGCGTAATCGTTTTGGGTTTAAGCCCGAGCTCCTACCGGACTTTAAGGGGTTGAAGGGCGATCCGTCCGACAATATAAAAGGCGTGCCGGGTGTTGGCGATAAAACAGCAACCACGCTCGTGCAGCGGTTTGGTTCTCTTGAACATATCTATACAGCGCTTGAGAAACGAGACGCATATCCTGACATATTCAAAGGAAAGCTGCCGGATGTTCTTTTGCGGCACAAGGATGACGCGTTCTTCTCGCGCGATCTTGCGCGCATACGCACGGATGTTCTCATAGAGCTCCAAATGTCGGATGTCGCGTGGAACGGTATTCCAGACGCCGAGATCGCCCGCGCGTTTCTGGAGCGCGTTGGGTTTACCAGTTTGGTATCGCGCCTCGCGCTTGCAAAAAAAAGCGGTGTTGATGTTGCGCAGGGGACCATGTTCGGCACAGATGAGACAAAAATCCCTACGGCGCATTTCTTTTCCGAAGCCGCGCTCTGCGATGTTGTTGCGTGGCGGTTTGACGATGAAGCGCGTGCCGCGCATATTACGGCCGGTGGCGATACATGCTGTGTGGCAGAGAAAGACATGGCAAAGTTTGGCGCGGATATTGCGCGATTGTTTGAAAAAAATGTTTTTCATATTTCATTCGGCGGCAAAGAAATTTTAAAACTGCTTTTGAATGCGGGTGTCGCATCCGCGCGCATGGATTTTGATGTGGGGATTGCTTCCTGGGTCCTTGACCCCGCGACGCGCGACCCTGATAGTAAGGAGTTATTGCAGAACTACGCCGTTTCGGATGTTTCTCATCTGCGGGACGCGCTTGCAGAAGAGCTCAAAAAAAACAAGCTCGAACGAGTGTTTTTTGACATTGAGATGCCGCTTATGCCGGTGCTTGCCGGCATGGAACGCGCGGGAATTTTGCTTGATACAACTGTTCTTGCCGCGTGTTCCAAAAAACTCGCAAAACAATTACAAGAGCGCCAAGAGCGCATATATAGTCTTTCGGGAGCAGAGTTTAATATCAACTCACCCAAACAGCTGGGCGAACTATTGTTTGGCAAACTCGGCGTATCGTCCGCAGCAGTACGTAAGACCGGTGGCGGAGAACGTTCCACACGCGCCTCCGAGCTTGTAAAACTACGGGGAGCGCATCCCGTTGTAGATGAGATTCTCGCCTATCGCGAAGAGATGAAACTAAAATCAACCTATGTGGATGCGTTGCCGCAACTGGTCGATGCGCGTACCGGACGTATTCATACGACATTTAACCAAACTGGAACAGTAACAGGCCGGCTTTCTTCGCAAACCCCGAATATGCAGAACATCCCGATACGGACGGCACGCGGGCAGGATATACGCCGCGCATTCGTTGCGGCGCCGGGTTATCGTTTTTTGTCATGCGATTATTCACAGATTGAGCTTCGTATTGCCGCATCGCTATCTCAAGACGCACACATGATTCAGGCGTTTCAAAGCGGCAAAGATATTCATACGCTTACCGCATCGGCAGTAAACCACATACCGGAACACGAAGTAACCTCGTCTATGCGCAGAGGCGCAAAAGCCATAAATTTCGGTATTTTATATGGCATGGGTGCGGTAAGTTTAGCGGAGTCGCTGGGAATTTCGCGCAGGGAAGCTGATAGCTTCATACGCGCGTATTTTACTGAGTTTCCGCGCATAAAAGAATTTATGGAAACACTAAAGAGGCAGGCGGCGGAACGCGGATATGTGGAGACATTATTTGGCCGGCGGCGCTACTTTCGCGGTATGGAAAATCTTGGCTGGCAAGCGCGCCGCGAGGCCGAACGCATGGCTATCAACGCGCCCATACAAGGATCGGACGCTGATATTGTAAAAGTTGCCATGGTGCGTCTGTGGCGCGCGCTTGCGGGGGATATTGAGCGGCAAGATGCGCGTTTGTTGTTGCAGGTGCATGATGAGTTGCTGTTTGAAGTGCGCACAGAGTGCGTGCAACGCATAAAGCCGCGCATTATGGATATAATGGAACACGTCTGCATGCTTGCCGTGCCGCTTACGGTTGCTGTGCGTGAAGGGCAAAACTGGCAGGACCTCGCGTAAAAATGAAAATAGATTATACTACATAACGTGAACAGTTCTCAAAAAAATGGATCTGTACAAAAAGCGCGCCCGGAGAAAAATCTGGGGCACGATGCAGGTTTTGAAGTAAAAGCCGTGCCGTTTGGCACATCGCTTTTTTCACGCATTTTTGTCTCGTCAGTTATTCTTGCGTTCGTGCCAGCTGCGCTTTTAGCTTATTTTATCATACGTGCCGCAACAAAACTTCTCACGCGCTATGCACGGCCGGACGTGGTGGCAGACGCATTAGCGGAAGTAGTAAGCAGTCAGTTGTTGATTGCCGGCGGGGGTATAGTTATACTGGCGGTTTTGTTTGCGTATGTTTGCGCTCGCAGCATCACCCGTCCCATAGCCATGCTTATAGACGCTGTGCGGCATGTTGCCGCGGGGGACTTTTCGTTTAAGGTATCTATGAAACGCACCGACGAGATCGGTCAGCTCGCGCATTTTTTCAACGTAACAGTCGAGCGCTTTCGCGAAACGCAAGAGCGCGGGCTCGCGCTTTCACAGATAAAGTCCCAATTTGTTACGGTTGCCGCCCATCAGCTGCGTACCCCGCTTTCTGCTATGAAATGGATACTGCGACTGATGCTTGATGGTGATATGGGGGAGCTTACTGATAAGCAGAGCGAGTTCCTGCAGCAGGGATATCAGACAAACGAACGCATGATCCGTTTGGTAAACGATTTTTTGGATATCTCGCGCATAGAGGAGGGAAGATTTGGCTTTCACTTCAAAAAAATCCGTATTATTGATATTATACAAAAAGCTATTAAAGAGTGGTTGCCGCAGGCGGAACTGATCGGTGTAACGTTGGTGTTTGAATCAACAGCGCCGGCGGATCTTGAACTGATTGCCGATGAAGACCGTATCTATATGGTTATGGAGAATATCCTGGACAACGCGATACGGTATAATCACAAAGACGGTGATGTGCTAGTGTCGGCGGCCATAACAGGCGATGTTCTGGAGGTCAGAATTACGGATACGGGCATCGGTGTGCCGTTAGACGAGCAAGAGAAACTTTTTTCCCGTTTTTACCGCGCTTCCAATGCTATCCGCCAGCAGACGGAAGGGTCTGGTCTCGGCCTTTTCATAACAAAAAATATCATTGGGCGGCACGGCGGAACTATCCGGTTTATGACTACTGAAAATAAGGGGACGACTGTGTTCTTTACATTACCAGTGAAGGAAGATTTTATCAAAAAACAAACGGCGTCAGAACAGATGTTTGTTGATGCCGCATAAATCTACTACCATGGAAAACAGTTCAAACAATCAAACAGAAGGGTCGTTGCCAGTTGCGCGCGTGGTGGAAAACCGCGCCGTGCATCTGGTGGTTATAGAGGATGACAAGTTTTTGCGCGATCTTATTGTGCGTAAGCTTACCAAAGAAGGATTTGTTGTGACAGAGGCTCCAGATGGCGAGGCGGGGCTGAAAGCGATGCGCGAACATCTCCCTCAGTTGGTTCTTTTGGATATTTTACTGCCGGGCATGAGTGGATTTGACGTGTTGGAAGCGGTTCACAAGGACGAGAAAATTTCAAGCATACCAGTGGTGGTGTTGAGCAATTTGGGCCAGCAGGAGGACATTGAACGCGCGCATTCGCTCGGCGCCAAAGATTTTCTTATTAAGGCAAAACATACACCAGGCGAGATTGTGACGCGCGTAAAAGAAATCTTGCACGAACTGTACATGTAAACCATGATCTATCTTCTCTACGGCGAAGATTCCTACCGTAGCCGCAAAAAGGTCCGGGAGATAACGGATCATTTTTATCGTGTCTCGGGCGGTGCTGAGGGCGCGTATCGTGTTGCTCTTTCGGAGTGTCTGCTCAAAGACGTTGAGGCAACCGCCGGCACTGCTTCGTTGTTTCGGACAAAACGTTTTGTGTTGTTTGAAGAACCAAGCGCGGCATCCGCCGACATCGCGCAGTTTCTGGAAAAAAAACTCCCGTCGTATGCCACGTCAGATGATGTGTTTGTGTTTTGGGACCGCTCACCGGGGAAAGGCGCTGGAGAAGCGTTGTTGCGAAAAATCGCGGATCATGCGGCAAAAACGCAGGAGTTTGGCCGCATGGCGCCGCGCGCCGTTGTAAAATTTTTTGATGAAGAAGCGCTTGCACGCGGTGTTGCGCTCTTGCCGCGCGAAAAACAAGAACTCATTGCCGAGGCCGCCGGAGATTCATGGCGGCTTGTACAGCTTATAGAAAAATACGCGTTAGGGATGAACAGGGAGCGACCGCGACATGAAGAGCTTCAGAATCGCACAGTCTTTTCCTTTACGGACGCGTGCGGACTCGGCAAGCGTCAGGAAGCATGGCTGCTGCTGCAGCGCATGTTGCGGCATGGTTTTACGGCAGAGCGCTTGTTTTGGGCGCTTCTTGGACATATCCGCACACTTATCCGTGTGGGGTCTCTTGTCGAGAGCGGGGTTAGCGCCGCGGATGTGCCGCGCGCGGCCGGCGTGCATCCGTTTGTCGCCAAGAAAGCCATGACACAGGCCGCGCGGTTTTCGATACCGGAGCTTTCCCGTCTGTTTGGCACATTATCCCAGCTTGATTATGAAACAAAACAAAGCCGAGGGGACGTGACCCTCGGCTTGGAACGGATAGTATTATCTTTGTAATTACTTTGAGTTACGAAATAATCCTTTTACGTACCTTTCAGGAAAAAATGTTCTATATGGCCGACAATTTTCTGCTATTTCAAGGCCATCGGAGAACATTTTTCTTGAAAGGTACGTAGGCATGCTTATAATACTACTTGTTTCGTAATTCACGGTAATTACTCTTTTGCAACGAGAAGTTTTGTAAGCCGCGACTTCTTGCGGGAAGCCGTATTTTTCTTTATTACACCGGTTTTCACTGCTTTATCAAGTTTCTGGTAGACACGGGGAAGCAGTGCTTTTGCTTCCGCGGATTTTCCGGCGGCTATAAGTTTACGCAAATCCTTTACGGCGTTACGTGCTTGCGTTATTTTTTTGACGTTCCGGACATGCCGCCGTTGGGATTGCCTGAAAGATTTTTTTGCTGATTGTGTGTTTGGCATAACCATAATACACTAGCACATGTTTTTTTGAAGGGCAAGCGCATGAAAAACAATCAATCGACGCATAGCCCATGATGAATTATGAATCAAGAATTATGAATTATGGGAAAAAAATACAAGGAAATTTCTTTGCATGATTCTTAATTCATACTTCATAATTCAATTTTTTCAGCGCATCCCGCAGTTGAGCCGCTCGTTCAAAATCAAGCGCGGCGGCGGCTTCCAACATTTCAGCCTCCAGTTCTTTGGCAAGCTCTTGTTTTGAGCGCGGGGTTGCCGCGCCTTGCACTTTCTTTCCCAGCGCGTCTTCTTTTGTCTCTTGGGCGAACCACGCGCGGATTTCTTTTTGAATGGGGCTGGGAACGATGCCATGCTCGTTGTTATATGCTTCTTGGATTTTCCGGCGGCGTTCGGTTGTGTCTATTGCTTCCTGCATGGATTTTGTTATGGAATCTGCGTACAGAATTACATGCCCGTGCATATGCCGTGCGGCGCGTCCCATGGTTTGAATCAACGTGATCGCGTTTCGTAAAAACCCTTCTTTGTCCGCGTCCAAAATGGCAACGAGTGAGACTTCCGGAATATCAAGCCCTTCCCGCAACAGGTTAATACCCACAAGCGCGTCGAATTCGCCTTTTCGCAAGCGTTGTAGCGTTTCCGTGCGTTCAAGTGTTTTTACTTCCGCGTGAATGTAGGCGGCTTTTATTCCTTCTTCCGAAAGATAATCAGCTATATCTTCGGCAAGGCGTTTTGTGATGGTAGTAACAAGAGTGCGTTCTCCGGCTGCTCTTCGCTTTTTAATTTCTTCCGCCACATCATGAATTTGGTTTTTGGTGGGGCGTATTTCAATATCAGGGTCTAGAAGCCCTGTGGGACGTACCAGCTGTTCAGACGCGGGACCGCTTGAAAGTTCAAACTGCCCAGGGGTTGCAGAAACATATACCACCTGCGGCACGCGGGTTTCGAATTCTTCAAACATGAGCGGACGGTTATCAAGCGCCGACGGGAGGCGAAATCCGTGTTCCACTAAGACCTGCTTCCGGGCGCGGTCTCCGTGATACATGCCGCGGATTTGTGGCACGGTCATGTGCGACTCGTCAATAAAAGTAAGAAAATCAGGGGGCCTGTCCTGCGTAGCTTTAGCGGAGTAGGAAAAATAATCAAGGAGTGTGGACGGAGGGTCGCCCGCGTTCCGAAATGAAATATGACGCGAATAGTTTTCAATGCCGGAGCAGTAGCCCGTGGTGCGGAGCATTTCCATGTCAAAACGCGTACGTTCGCGGAGGCGTTCGGCTTCCAAAACCTTGCCGCGTCCCTGCAGTGTTTCTACATATGCTTCCAATTCTTCCTCAATAGCGGGGATGGCTCGTTCCAGTTTTTCGTGCGGCATAACGAAGTGTTTTGCGGGAAAGAGCGTAAGCTCGTGAGCTGTGCCGTTGTTTAGATGCTCAATTTCATTTCCAAAAAACTCAACGCGCGTTGTTTCCATGCCGGTTGGCGAGACTATTTCTATCACTTCGCCTTTTATGCTGAATGTGCCCGCTTTCGCTTCCGTCCCGGTTCCACCGGGATTTCGTTCGTACTGCAAGGTTGCAAGCGCGCGGAGAAATTCGTTCTGCTTTATTTTTTCTCCCGCATGGATTTTTGTTGCCATGCCATGGTACTCCGCGGGGTTTCCAATGCCGTAGATGCACGACACGGAGGCAACAATAATAGTATCTTGGCGCATGAGTATTGATTGCGTGGAGGCATGCCGCAAGCGGTCAATAAATTCGTTTATTTTGGCATCCTTTTCAATATAGGTGTCGGTTTGCGGGATGTATGCTTCGGGCTGGTAGTAATCGTAGTAGGAGACAAAGTAATGCACCGCGTTGTCCGGAAAAAACTCTTTGAACTCCTGATATAATTGGGCGGCAAGGGTTTTATTATGCGAAATAACAAGTGTCGGTTTTTGCACGCGCTCAATCACATTTGCCATGGTGAACGTTTTCCCGCTGCCGGTTACGCCAATCAGCGTTTGCTCCGGCACGCCCGTTTTCACGCGCGCCGAAATCTCCTCGATGGCACGAGGTTGGTCACCGGTAGGTTGATATTGACTTTTGAGGGTGAATGGCATATGAATTACTCAAACAATTTAGTTGAAGGAGGTATGCTTTATGTCGATGTCGGAATCTCGAATTGCTGCTATTGCTGCTATTGCTGCTATTGTTAAAGATGTAGTTGCGATACAGGAGTGCTTAGACGGTGTTTCGGTGAGCGTAGTTGTGACAGATGGAGAGGTGGCGGTGCGGGTTGAAAAGGTTGAGATTTGTCATGTTGTGTGGGCACGGAATGGCGAACCTCTTGTTTTTACGAGGAATGTTCCCGAGCCGGTAGTATTATCTAAGGCATATGATTTTGTGTTGTTGGTGAAGGAAGAGATAGCAAAATATCTTTCTATGCGAGAGCAACACTATGAATCGTTGCTGAAGAAAAACAAAGAGTACTTGCAAGGCAGGTGATGCAGTAATAGTTTTGGTAAAATTTGTGCCGAGCCGGCTTGCCCCGGCTTTTTTTGTGCAACTTGGAAACCGGACGTCCAAGTTAATTTACTGATACACATCCTTGCGGTGGCCGATGGTTGCAAAGAGCACTGTTTTGTGTTCAACAAATAAAAACAATACACGATAATTTCGTGTGATGCGAAACGAGAATGTTTGAATGTTTCCCCGCAGTTTCTTTACATGTAAACGTGTGTCACGCCAGTTTGCTTTAAATAGTTGCTCTTGTGCACGGAAGCGTGTTTGTACAACTTGAGGAAGTTTATGAAATTGTTTTACAAATTCACCGGCGTAAAGAACATTCATAGTCGAGCGTAGATACGCTTGTTTCGCCAGTCTTTGAGTGCTCGTTTGAGTGAGGCCGCAAGCGCGTGCGGGCGTTCGTATTCTTCAAGCGACTCTTCTGGAATTTCAGAAGACACCTCTGTAAGAACACGCCGTGAAAGCTCCGGGAGCGAAAGGCCGTAGCGGAGCGCCAATTGCTCCAGACGGTCTTTTTCTTGTTTCGGCAACTTGATTATTACTGTTGAAATCATAGCCGTAGAGTAACATATAAATGTTAGAATAACAACCGACTGGCTTTTTTATTTTCTTGCTACCTATTATACTACCTAATGCCTAGAGCCTAATATCTAGCGCCTAACAAATGATTTCCTTACTTGAAGGCACCATTGAGTTCAATGGCGAACGGTTCGCTGTTATTAACGCGGGCGGGGTTGGCTATAAAGTGTTTTTTGCTCCGGAGACCATGCGCAGTGTAGCCAAGATCGGCGAGCGCCACAAGGTCTGGACGCATCTTCACGTGCGCGAAAACGACATGGAGCTCTATGGATTTTTATCATACGCCGAGATGCAGTTTTTTGAAGTGCTCATAGGTGTCTCTGGTGTCGGTCCCAAATCGGCTCTTGGAATTTTGGGTGTTGCCCCGCTCGATATGTTAAAACGCGCTATAGCCGCGGGCGAGATGAACTATCTGACAAAAGTTTCAGGCATTGGGAAACGTATGGCGGAAAAAATTATTGTGGAACTCCGCGACAAACTTGGGGGCGCGCAAATGTCCGAAGGCGTTCGCGCCGAACTTACTGCCGATACGGATGTGCTTGATGCGCTGATTTCCATGGGGTATTCACAGCGCGAGGCGCGTGAAGCCGTAAGCCGCGTGCCTGCCGGTATATCGGGAACAAAAGAGCGCCTTAGTGAGGCGCTGAAAGGGTTGGGGAAAAGATAAAAAATGCTACAAAATTTGAGACAACTTATTCCTCGGGGTGTTTTTATGTTCCTACAACCTCTCTATCATCGCTTTCTTGCTTTGCTGGCCGCCGTTGTATACCGATTTCCTTCGCGGCAGCTTACGATTATTGGGGTTACAGGCACCAACGGCAAATCCACGACAGTTGAGATGCTTGCCGAAATTATTGAAGAGGCGGGGTATCGTGTTGCATCGGTTTCTTCCATTCGCTTTCGCATGGTTGACCACGAAAAACCAAACGATCGCAAAATGACCATGCCCGGCCGGTTTTTTCTGCAAAAGTTTTTGCGGCAGGCAGTGAGCGCTGGCTGTACGCATGCGGTGCTGGAAGTTACTTCGGAAGGCATTAAACAATTTCGGCACGCGCATATAAAATTTGACGTAGCAGTAATTACCAATATTACACCCGAACATATTGAGTCGCACGGGTCATTTTCAGCATACCGCACGGCAAAAGCAGAACTATTTCGCGCCGCCCCCGTCCATGTGCTCAACAAAGACGATCGAGAGTCCTATACGCATCTTTCTGGAATTCCCGCAGAAAAACGCTATGAATACGAATGGGCTCGGTTTCCGAAAGATCTCGAGCTACATTTGCCGGGTGATTTTAATCGGGCTAATGCACTGGCTGCTCTTACTGCCGCCAAAGCTATTGGTATTCCTTACGAAGTGAGCAAGCGCGTGCTCGAACGCATTGATTATATTCCCGGGCGGCTTGAGGTTATTCAAACGCATCCTTTTGGCGTTGTGGTTGACTACGCGCATACGCCCGACGCTTTAGAGAAAGTGTATAAAGAGCTTTCCGCGCCGCGTCTTATTTGCGTGTTGGGTGCGGCGGGCGGCGGTAGAGACACATGGAAGCGTCCTGAGATGGGACGCATTGCCGAGGCATACTGCTCCGTGGTTATTCTTACCAATGAGGACCCGTATGACGAAAAGCCGGAAAAAATTATAGAAGAAATTTTTTCCGGCTTTTCGCAAATTCCAAATTCCAAATTCCAAATTCCAAACACAAGGAAGGTGATTGATAGGCGGGAAGCCATCCACGAGGCGCTTTCGCTTGCTAAAAAGGGTGACGTGGTTATTATTACCGGCAAGGGATGCGAATCGTGGATGATGGGGCCGGGCGGCTCGAAGATGCCTTGGGATGATAGGGAAGTGGTGCGAGAGGAAATTCAAAAGTTGAATCACGAAGAATGAATTATGAATCATGCTATTTACGCAATACTTCACAATATCCGGAGTTTACACAACATTGGCTCCCTGTTCCGTACGGCAGATGCCGCGGGTGTAACAAAGATATATCTTACGGGATATACTGCCTCTCCCATTGATAGGTTTGGCAAGGTGTGTAAAGAAATTGCAAAAACAGCACTCGGCGCTGAACGCACGGTTCCATGGGAAGCGAAAAAACGTGTCGGTTCTCTTCTTATATCTTTGCGTAAAAATGGTGTTTACTGCATCGGCCTTGAGCAAGATGCGCGGGCAGTTGACTACCGGCGCGTAAAGGTAAAGTGCCCGTTCGCGTTGGTTGTTGGCAATGAAGTGTCAGGACTTTCGAAGTCCGTTTTGGAGAAATGTGATACTATTGCAGAAATACCGATGCGCGGCACAAAAGAATCATTGAATGTTTCCGTCGCGTTCGGTGTTGCACTGTTTCAATTTATCAAATGATAGAATAGAGCGATTTCCAAATATACCACGCGGTCGCGTGTATTTCTTGGAAATAGTAATTAATAGTTTTTGAACGATTTCTAAGAGTAAGAGAATGAAAAGCAGTAACACAACAGGTCTCGTGGTAGGAAAATTTGCACCCTTTCATTCGGGACATCACCATTTGTTAGCATGCGCCTATGCATCAATGGATAAATTGGTGGTTATGTTGTATGACGCGCCAGATTGCACAAATGTGCCGCTTGTCGTACGCGCTCATTGGATTCATGCGGCGTTTGGGCGCGCAGTTGTTATTGAAGGACATAACCCACCGCCGCGCGGCGTATGGAATGAATATACCATGCGTCAGCACGAAGACTTTGTCAAAAAACTTGTTGGGTTGCATGATATCACTCATGTGTATTCCGGAGAGGCGTATGGAGAGCGCTTAGCTCTAGCGCTCGGCGCGGAGCATGTGCTGGTAGAAAAAATATTCGGCGAGCTGCCGTTATCGGCTACTTCATTGCGACGCAACCCCATGCTATACCAGCAATATGTACAAGAGAATGTGTATGGTGATTTGGTAAAGTACGGGGACACTACATTATAGATATGGCTCGTTTTATGTTTCATTGTTTTATGTTATAACGAAGTTTATGCAGAACGAGTTGGTATTCGACATAGAAACAAAAAAATCGTTTCAGGAAGTCGGTGGCAAGTACAATATGCATTTATTGGGCGTATCGGTGGTAGGCATATACAACTACGCGGACGAGTCGTTTCGCTGTTACGAGGAGAAAGATTTCCTTGAGCTGGAAGAATTGCTGCGTACCGGTCCGCGCTTAATCGGTTTTAACAGCAAACATTTTGATGTGCCGGTGTTACAGCCGCACATTCGTGTGCCGCTTGCGTCGTTGCCGCACCTTGATCTCATGGAAGACATTGAGAACTATTTGGGGTTTCGCGTGTCGCTTGATAATCTTGCAAAATCAAATCTTGGCGTCCAAAAAAGCGCGCATGGCCTGCAAGCTATTCAATGGTGGCAGGAAGGGAATATGGATGCTATTAAAAAATACTGTCTGGACGATGTACGCATTACGCGCGATTTATACGAACACGGCAAGAAACAGGGGCATGTGCTCGCTGAGACGCGCTCAGATCCAAAGGTAGACGTGCCGGTAACATGGCAGGTGCCGGTTGAGTCGCTTGCGGCACAGGCGTCATTATTTTAATATGCATATATTTTCAGACATAAGCGGGAAACAATATTGTCTTTCGGACATTGTTGAGCGCGCGCGCTTGTTTATAGCTGCCAAACCGAGTGAACGGTATGAGATTATCGTTGGTTCCGATTCGCATCCGGCCCAAACAGTGCAGTTTGTTACAGCTGTTACGGTGCGTCGCATCGGCAACGGCGGGATTTATTTTTGGACGCGTTCAAACCCCGAACAGTGCCACACGCTCCGCGACCGGATTTACCGCGAAACCATGTGTTCTATTACGCTTGCCCAGGAGCTCAGAGGCAGGCTTAAAGAAACGCTGGGAGACGAGTTTTTCTGGAACGACCAGGTGCATATAGATGTTGGTGAACGAGGAGCGACGCGCGATCTTATCCCCGGCGTGGTAGGTATGGTGCGCGGGTTTGGGTTTGAGGCGGTTATCAAGCCCTATGCGTTCGGCGCCTGCACGGTGGCGGATAGGCACACGTAAATTTTTGCTTGCACAAAAATTTGAGTATTTAGTAATTAGTATTTAGTACTTAAGGCTAGGTAGAATTATAATACTTGAAGCAAAAATTTATCCCTAAGTACTAATTACTCAAACTCACACTAATTACCATGTTTGATTTTGAAAACTTAAAGGTGTACCACGACGCAAAGGAGCTTAACAAGAAAATTTTGTGTTTTGTGAAAGACAATAAACACATTGACTCGTATCTCCGCGACCAATTGCGCAGAGCTTCCATAAGTATGGTTATCAATATCGCAGAAGGAAGTGGTAAATTTTCAAAAGCTGACAAAAGAAATTTCTATACGATCTCTAGGGGTTCTGTGTATGAATGTGTTTCTATTTTTGATATCATTCATGATGAGCAACAGGTAAGCAATGAAGAGTATAAAAATTTCTATCAGCGATACGAAACAATCTCCAAAATGCTACTCGGGTTAATTAACTCTCAAAAATAAAACCACGAAGATTCCTTTTTATTTTTGTTTTACTATGCTGTTCCTGTTCGGACGGTTAGCTCAATTGGCAGAGCACTTCGTTTACACCGAAGGGGTTGCAGGTTCAAGTCCTGCACCGTCCACTTTGTGCGGGACACCGGGCAGGCCGGTAGTTCGAATCTCTCAGGGTGCACAAAATTTCTAACGGGGTAGAATATACAGAAGTTATTCACACCAAACAGTATTCAAGGCAGGATATAAAGGGCTATGCTTAAAAATAAGGTCTATTATAATTTTATGTATCATATAAATCACATGAAAAAGTTTGCAAAGTACGTTTTCCTTGCCGCGGGCATTGCGGCATTTATAATGGTCGTAGCACTAAATGTAGGCACTCCTTCAGTTGCCCAAGCCGCGGCGGCATGGCAACCACTGACAGTAGATGGCAAATTCCAGACGGCTATTCACGTGGTTCCGCCTACTGATGAAAATCCTTTGCATGCGACTATCTACGGGATTGGCACCGATAACAGTATTAGCAACGGAAATGCGGTTAAAAAATGGAGGAACACCGGAGCTACGATAGATCAAGGCGCGTCTGAGACATTCTCCACATCAGGAAATTATAAAGGGAGCTTAGTTCTTGCCAAAGATGGATCCTACACTCGTCCCGGTTTTATCACGGGTGTAAATAAGTACTTTTACAGCATCGGTCTTGATAACAGCGTCTATCGGTGGCGCGATGGACAGGGATTTGATCTCTATGCGCCTAATGGATCGCTGAAAAAGATATATATGCCTGATGATAATACTATTTACGGCATCGGTTATAATGAAGATTTTATTTGGAAATGGACACCGGCAGGGGGATGGAAGAGAATTACGAACGGCCCCGTAAAGGATAGTTTTCATGTTATTTCTGAAAACGATATCTACGCGATTGGTTTAGATAACCAAATTTATCGCTGGACTGGCACGCCGTTTTATCAAGGTACGGGAGGAAGTTTTGCGAAAGTGAACCCAGACACACATCCGTTTTCACTTAAACATAAAATTCATTACGCAAATGGAAACATATACGGCATCGGGTTAGACAATAGGATTTGGAAATGGGATACCTCAAAAAATAATACTCCCTCTGCTGCTTCCTCTCCCGTCACTGACTGCTGCATTAAAGACGATTTCCACTTTATCTCGGAGAACGATATCTATGGGATTGGATTAGATAACAATGTTTGGCATTGGAGCGGGACAGGTGGAGGCGAGGTAGGATTATATTCCGGATTTTATAATTTCCCGGTAAGATTTTTTAACGAGTCAGTTGTACCACGTGAGCAAATGACAAAAGTTACTGACGCCCAGTATGTAAGTCTTAAGAAAATGCATAATAGTAATGCACCCTATGTATTTACTAGAATTGAGTATGGTCCCTCCGTATATGGAGCAACTATGCCTAATGGAATCAAATTGGGTGACGCCGCCTTTCCAGGACTAAATGGTGGTCACCCACGTTGGGAGGTTATGGCGCATGAGCAAGGGCATAATTTTTTTGGCGGCACGAGTCCGTGGTATAACACACTCGCAGTACCAGGGCCTTTTTTGCAGGAGAGCTTAGCTGTCTTGAGTGCCTTCTATACATATCATAATATTATTGAGAATTTACCGGCCTTTAATATCACTAGTGGAACGGCTAGTAGTCTAAATTATGATTTTACCAGTGGAAGAAATTATCAAAGAAGTCAACATGATCTTTACATCTCACAGGGCAAAAATTTTGACGACCAAGTTACTTTGACCAGTCAGGCGCTTGATTACAAAATGATAGTCTATGGAGAAACATACGGTTGGCAGAATTATACGAAATTAACTAAAGCATTTGAGAGCGGAGTTGCAAGTCAGTTTACGTTTCAAAACGATGGCGTCTCCGCCACCGAAAGAAGCACCTATATTGTTGCGGCTCTCGGGGCTACATTCAATAGAGATTTTAGAAATGAATTTCTCGCGTTGAACTTCCCGGTAGACAATACTCTTTATAATGAAATCTATAATAAATTGGTAGTTGTTATGGGGGGCTACACGCTCAATGTCACTAAATCAGGAACCGGTAGCGGAACCGTAATCTTTCCCGTGGGCATCAATTGCGGATCGGATTGCTTCGAAAGCTACGCAGCCGGTGCCCCTGTCACGCTCACCGCGCAAGCCACAGCCGGCTCAACCTTTACCGGATGGAGCGGGGATTGTTCGAGTGTCAATTTGGTTACCGGAACCTGCCAGCTCACTATGAGCGCGGCAAAGAGTGTGAAGGCGACATTCGATCTCACAGGAGGCACCCCACCTCCCGCTCCTTGGGCTGAAGTTCCGGGGAGTGGATTGACCCTTGATAGCCCTGCCGCACTTTGGTATTCGAATAGAAATGAAGGAAGTTTGTTTGTTAGAGGAACTGACGATTTGGTCTATGTTAATCATTCCTCTGGAGGCAACTTCATTTCCTGGAATTCCCTCCCTGATAAAAAAACCTTAAGCCAGCCCGGAGTGGTAGTGGATAGTGACGGCATCAGACATATTTTTATACAAGGAAAAGACGACAATAAGATTTATACTTTGGGTTCCAGTGGAACATGGATTGAGGTCCCGGGAGGAGGATCAACCCCAAGCGGCCCGGAAGCCGTACGGGAAGGAACTAAAATTCATCTCTTTATTCGCGGAACAAACGATAAGGTGTATATGAATACTAGAGATAATGATTCCTGGCAGAACGAATGGACCGAAATTCCCGGAGGTAAACTTATTGCAAGCAGTCCTTCCGCGGTGGTGACTTCCAACCAGCTTAACGTCTTTGTTAGAGGCACTGATGATAAAATTTATCTAAATACCAAGAGTGCCAACGACTGGGAAGGATGGAGCGAGCTGAAAAGTGGGGGATCAACTTTAAGTCAACCGACTGTCGTCGTAGCTGGAACAGGTGTAAAAGTCTATGTGCGCGGCACCGATAACAAAGTCTATTCTACATCAGGCATAATTAGCAGTACTAATAAATCATTCACTGAATGGAGTGTTGTGTCTCCGGATGCGGCAGTAACCGGAAGCGGGCCCGAAACAATCGTGGATGCTTCAGGCAATATCCTTATTTTTATTCGCGGGTTGAATAATAAGATTTACAGGCAAACAATCGCGGTGGGAGGAGCCTTCGCCCCCTCCCTTATATATTCAAAAATCATTAATGGTCCAAGCGAACCAAACTTTAACGTTAATGAAGATATTCATGGAAAAGCGGAAAATGCTGGACCAAATAGCAAGTTGTGTTCTCAAGTCCTAGTGCACCCCACCCTTAATTGCGGAGGGTCTGGTCAACCGGCTTGCGCAGACGCATGTGCTGGCGATCCCTTGGCTTCCGTTGGCACGAATCCTCCTTGGAAGAGAATGATTGATTTGGTGCAATGGAATGGTACGGATTCTAGCCGAGGTAACACAGGATATAGCACAAACTCATGGCGCGGACTTACAAAAGCGGCAGATTTTTACCCTTCTATTGTTGCTCCCGGGCTAAAGCTTAAAATTCATCTCTATGATCCAGACCAACCGGTAGTTGCAAACAGAAGGACTAGCGCTGATGTTGAATACAAAATCGGAGGCACCACCGGCGGCAGTCTTACCACTCAATATAGTTCTTCTGCCGCGAATGTCCCGCCTGGTTTTGCGGTGCCGTTTAATCTTTTTACTCCGGCGAAAGAGCTTCTGGTAGGCGGTTCTCGTTCTTCCACGGGCATTACCGCAACGGCGGGCGCGTCTACACAGGATCCCGTGACCTATGTCTATCACAAGGGATACATATTGCGTAATAATCAATGGCAACAGATTACTTTTACTTCTTCCGGCACGCCGCTTATTTCTAACTTCTGGTATGCGGGCACTGTCCAAGCTTCTATTCCTCTTACATCCGCAGAACTTTCTCAAAGTATCCATGTTATTGCCTATACATGCGCATATGTAAACGGCCAATGGAAATGCGGGTGTAAAGATGCGGCCTGTGCTACGAATTATTGGCAGCTACAGACGTTTCGTCCGACGGGTGGCGGAGGCGGTGGCGGAGGTGGTGGTGGAGGTGGTAATGCCACTCTCCGCATCGCTCCTTCAGAGATAAATTCATACTATAGGTGGGCGACGTCAGGCGGTTCTTATGAAGAAGCTTCCTACACATACGCGCTTTACGATCCCGACGGGTCTGGGCCACAACCAGAGCGAAAGTTGTTTAATAGTGAAGTCGTCTGGACGCCAGGAGACCCGCACCTAAATCTACCGAATCAGCCAGTACGTCCAGGCGAATGGCTAGCGTATGCTGGTACTCTTCAGAGCGGTAATTTAGTAGTAGAAAATCAACAACCGTATACGACAACTATCACCGCTAATGCCAAAGGCCTCACCGCCAGCATTGACTTTAAAATGAATGTTGGCCGCAGGCCGGGTAGCGAACGCGCCTGGTTCTGGGTGTCTTCCCCGGGAAAACTTTTTAGCGGATTGCCGTATGTTCCTTATGATAACGACGCCCCAGTCGGCTCTAGAGATGCCCACTTCGAAATGACCGTGAAGGTAGGAGAAACGAAGACATATCCAATTAACGTAGCCACTGGTTTCGGGGATAATCTAGAGCCACTTTCAGGGATAACCAATCTACTAGGGTTAAACTTCGTATGCAACTACGCAGGATCCGGAAGTATCAGTTGCGATGACCGATACGGAATAACGGGCGTTGTGCCGGGGATAACCTACATCCAACACCCCGGGACTCTTAGTGACAGCGCTTTATCACTCACCAGAGTTACGGTAACCCAATAAAGTCGGACTTTACCCAGCCCCCGCAATCGCGGGGTGGGTTTTTGAATCTCTTGCGGGAACATGGTTTTGCAGCTATGATAGGCGATATGGACGAGCGCGAACAAAAAATTCAAAAACTCAAAGAATATTTTGAAAAACGCGAGGATGCGGTGATGGCATTTTTGTTTGGGTCGCAGGCGGAAGATCGGGCTCACGCGAGTTCTGATTGGGATATTGCCGTGTACATCGCATCAAAAGACAAGCGTGTAGAGTGGGAAGAGCACGCAAAAGAATATCCTCAAGAACAAAAAATATGGAGCGATTGTGTTGATATATTAAAAACGGATCATGTGGACATTGTGATATTAAATCGCGCGCCGGTGAATATCGCGGATGCCGCCATTTCCGGGGTTCCTCTTGCGGTAAAAGATCGGGGGTTATTTCTTCAATTTATGTTGATCGTGACAAAAGCCGCGGAGGAGTATTACGAATTTTCAAAAGATTATTATGACATATTTATGCGTTCTGCTTCTCTGATAAAAAAAGACGCGGATCGCTTAAGAAACATTGTTGAATTTATTGAAGCACAGCGAACGCTTTACCCGTCATTTCTCGTTCTTTCTCAAAAAGAATACGAAAACAATCTTATCATGCGAGGCGCGGTAGAGCGGTGGCTGGAAAATCTCATGAATGGCGTTATTGATATTGCAAAAATTGTTTTGGCAAGCAAGCGCGTGCCAAATCCTTACGGCTACGCAAACACAGTAGAGAGAGCGATGGATATTCTTGCTTTGCCAAAAGAGACTATCGCGCAATACGAAAAATGGGTGAAGCTGCGCAATGAATTAGCTCACGAATATCTTGACATAAAATGGAGAAAATTAACTGATTTTATTAATGTGAGCGAACCGCATATTCAGTCCCTTATTGCCGCAACGCGTGATTTTCTTAACAAAGAAGAAACAGAATAATCAAAGCCACACTGCAAATGTTTTACATATTAAGTTTGATTTTGACGTTAGGTTTTATCTTTTCGGCTGTAAGCGGAACTAATTTAATGGGCAGTTTATGGGATCAAATAACCCAAAAGATAAGCGGATTTGCTTTTCTAAAGACGCAAAATGAAACAGTAATAGACAACCTGAATTCACAGTATAATTTGTTAGATAAATTCTTTTCTGACACAGCGCTTGATCTGCTTCAAAATGAAGATATTCCCGC
>VMFT01000029.1 GCA_007376195.1 Parcubacteria group bacterium Gr01-1014_29
GGTGCATAAAACAAAACCACCCAGAGTTAGAGCTCACGGGTGGCCTTGTACCTTACCTTGCGGCAGGATTTCCATGCCGCCCTTTTGCAAAAGGGCATGGCATGATTATGATACCACCAAAATCAGTTTAATGGAAGAGCGATTGCTCACATTAAAACAATCTCGGTAGCGAAGCCAATTCCGTGCTCTAACTCATTTCCGCTTTCGCGGAATTGATCCCTTTCGGGAACGGATTTGTTTATGCAGTTGTCAGTTTGCTGTGAAGGCTCGACTTTCTAAGTTTGCCTTCAACATACACCCCTATGCTAATCGTTAAGACCAGTCAACTAATCCAATAGTGGATAACTTTCGGGTCTCAAGGTGTAGTAACATCATACCTTACTTTGGTCCGAGGGTCAATGACGGGCTTTATTTTTCTTTCAGTGCAGACATGTAGTTTTTAAGTAAAAAGATGGTCTCTTTTCTTAGATTGGCCTTCACCCAAACTTTTTCCTTTTCACCCGGCAAAAGTTCAGCCAGTCCTCGCAAGATTTCATTGTCCTTGATCGCTTCGATAACCGGAATGCAGTCGGCCATATGTTCTTTGATAGTTTTGCCGGTTCTGGCTTTGACTACCTCGGCATTGATGTCCCAATTGTTTTTGGCAAAAAACCAAATATCGTAAATATCACGCATGGCGAGCATCCTTCGGTCGGTCAGGGCCGCGAGCTTGCTTGCAAAGAGATAATCTTTTTTGCCAGCCAGCATAGAAATTCCAAGATATTCTTTCACTTCGTAGTGCTCCTTGATATCCGGCATAAGGATTCTCACATTCACTTCAACTTTAACGTTATGGTCTGCATCGCCATAGGAGAGCAGGAAGAAGATGGTGTTTCGTTTTATATACTTATCCTTGACCTCTCCATATTTTCCCAACATGCCGCCGACTTTTTCGTATACGAGTTTTTGCGTAGCTTCATCGCTAGAAAATAGATCAAAGTCCAAATCGACAGAGAATCTAATCAGGCCATAGAAAAAGTAGGCACAGGTGCCGCCTTTGAATCCGATAAGAGAGGAGATGGAAGTATCCGAATATATGTCCCGGAGAATTTGTCCCATGATAAGCTGATGTTTTTCTTTATTGAGCATATTTTTGGTAAGTAGCTAATCGCTTTATGAGTTGTTTATTATCGTATATTTTTGCAAGTTCAAAGCATAGTTCCCAGTTAATAGATCGCAGATTATCGAAATAAAATTTGGGAGATAAATAAATGGTGTCGAGGAATGCTCGCTCCGGTGTGGCGATGCTGTAATTCTTTTCATTCTTGATACCGAGCGCATTGTAGAGCACGCTGTATTTCAGTTTTCTAAAAGTGATTACGTGGTTATCAATTTTTTTTATCGTAGGATAGGGACCGGCTACGAAGATCGAGTCATGATGTTGGAAAATCATTCCGGCTTCTCGGAGGACTGTCTCAAAACTTATGTAGGAAGGAGTATAGATACTCGTTGCCAATTCTTTGATATCGTATTCCTTACTTTTTGCGAATACACCACGAGTCAGACGGATCAGTGATCCTTGTTTAGCATAGTATTTAATCTTTGAGAGAAGATTGATAGTGTTAGTTTCCTCCCAAATCAAAGCAATGTCCTTTATGGTCAGGATTGTCTTTGGGGATTGGTATAGTTTGGCGATAAGGTTGTCGGTAGCCATATATCAATATGTTTAATGGAAAGGCGAAATTCCCACCTTTCCATTGTATATTATTGTCAAACTCCAGTCAAATGGCTCAAAAGTGGATAACTAAAAACGGCCACTAACACAAAAAATGGTGGATTATTCGAAAAAATTCTATTTTATTAGTCCTTTTTGCTCCTTACTCCGTAAATAGTGTAAATAGCCATTGCTAAGATGGTCAACAAACCAAAGACACTTCCAGTTGCAAAAATAAAAGTTAGTTGTCTTTCTTCGTTCTGTCTGGCCGCGGATTGAATTAAAATATCGAATAAAGGAGGATCGGGATTTTCTGCTTGCGACACTGGCAGTTCTTTTTCTGGCAGTGCTACTCTCTCTATCGCTTGCTCTGATGTTCGTTGTTTGAAAATGCCGGTTTCTATTCGCAATAAAAAAGATGTGGAGTAAATAAAAAAAGAAAAGCCGATAAGGGATATGACAAATACTTTAACGAACGAAACGATCGTGGCTAAAACAGTTCCGTTTCTATTTAGTTTCTCTGTTTCGGTTAAGGTAAGGTTTGATAAGACATAAAAAAGAGCGGAAAGTGCACTCATGAAAACTATGGCCAATAATATGGCGATCGCCAACAGCATCAAAATTTCCATTATCGCTGGTGAAATCGCAGACGCCATAAAACATTTTATTTTAGTGGGATGGCGACATAAAATGTCGTGCCCTTGTTTTCTATTGATTCAAACCATATCTTGCCGCCAATCTTTTCAACCATAGTTTTTACGAGATATAATCCGAGACCGGTGCCATCGACTTTTTGTGAAGAAACATTGTCTGCGCGAAAAAATTTGGTAAAAATTTTTGATTGCTGATCCGCCGGAATACCGACGCCTGTGTCCACAACTCCAATCAAAATTTCATTGTCCTTTTTTTGCATTTTAACCCGTATTGTCCCGCCAGCCGGCGTATATTTTACGGCGTTGGAAATGAGGTTTTCAAAAATAATCTGCACCATTTTAAGGTCGGATGAAATGATAAAATTACCCTTCGCATACGATTGCAAGAGGTTTAAGCTCTTTTCTTTTATCTTGGGTTCAAAATCGCGAAGGATCGATTCCATTTTATTTTTCAAATCAATCGGCTCTTTTTTAATAGAAAAAATGCCAAGCTCAAGCCGAGAAACATTCAAAAAAGCGTCTACGAGTTCAACCATTCGCTGGGTATTGTTATATATTTTTTCAAGATATTCTCTTTGTTTTTCTAAAACGTTATCTGCATAGCCAGCATTCAGCATATCAATATACCATTTAATAATGGTCAGAGGAGTTTTCAATTGGTGCGAGGCAAGCGATACAAACTCGCTCTTGGCGCGATTCAATTCATGCTCTTTAGCAACCTGCTCATCGCGGATTCTCAGAATATCGTTCGTTTGAAGCAACTCAAAATCTCGCCGCACCAGCATCTTGGCAATATGATCCAACTCTTGTTCCCGCTGATTTCTAAATGTAACATCACGGAAAATGCCCCACGTGGAAAGAAATTTTCCGTCTTCCATGCGGACGCTTATGTTTCCCTCAACATCAATAATTCGACCATCTTTCGCGATAAACTGCGTCGTAAAATTATCAAATGATCTCCCTTTTTGCATTTCCGCGAACGCCGCGAAGCACTCCTGCAAATGCTTTGGATGAATAATATTCGGAAATGTCATCTGACGCGCCTCATCGCTCTGGTATCCCAGTATATCCCGCCACTTTTTATTTATATATAAAAACTTGCCGTCTTTATCAACGCTTTGAATAAGGTCATTTGCGTTTTCAAATAAATTTTTCCAAGTTTCAATATCGTCCGGCAATAAAATATTTGATTCTTTTTTAGAAATAACCATAAACGATTACTATTCCCCGACAACAAGCAAGGTCATGGTCTCATTATGAAAATATGCGGGCGTTCCTTTCTTACCGAGAAGCGGACCCTGCTCTCCGTATGTGTAAAGCCCGATCATAGGCACATCAACTCCAAGCGCGGCTTGCACTTCTCTATTTTCGTCATTGCAGCGCACTCCCAATAACTTATTGCGCGCCATGCAGTTAAACATGATCGCAAACCGCATGGGTCGACCACCGAGCTCATCCAGAGCGATCTTCGCGGCAGTTTTTGCCGCCCTGATCGCCGCGTCTCTATCTCCAATCATTAAACGAATAGGCGTACCCTCGGGAATTGCAGCGGCCATGGTTATTTCTCCTTTTTCATTGGCAACCACCGGATCCCTGATTAAAAGTTCGTCGCTCCCGGGAACTGCGATGCCGAGAGGATAAGTATATGCCATTCTCGCAAGTGGCTGCTTGATTAAATCAGAGGCACTTTTGCCAAAATAATCTTGGTATACCTTAAGCGCGGGCTCATGATTAATTTCCTGAAGAACTACGCCTTCCGCTTTGGTAACCGTAAGCGGCAATCCAACTGGTTCCCAGCCATGCCTAATGCCGAACCCATACGAGAAATTTCCGGAAATGCCTAAACCCACCACCGAATCGGTAAGCAACGCGCCGTTGCAATACTCAAAAGTTTTTTTGAACAGATAATCATCTCCGGTAGAGCCGCCAATAATAGGAAAGTTTTTTCCGAGAATTGATTTTGATCCCTCGACAATAGCCGCGCCATTTCCCGTCATACCGTCCGGGATCATAATAAAAAGATCGGGTTTTTTACCATCATTAGCGTCAATGACTGCTTTAGCTGCTTCGGCTCCGGCTTTGAAGCTATCCCTAGAAACTTCGGAACCGCAGCCGACATGAAATGTAATTTGATCAGAAGCAATCGCCATCACGTTCACCGCATCATATATTGACACCCAAGAAGTAATCTCTCCCGCGGCGGTTCCGCCAACGATTGGCGCGCCAGCCGCTTCACTTTTCGCGCCAGCAATAAGCTCTTTTTGGTCGTACTTGATGGAAGAAAACACAAAAAGAATGTCTGGCTTCTGGCCAAGCTTGGTTATTGCCTCACGCACCGCATCAGCCGCGGCTTTTCGCGCGTCTTCAATATTTTGTTGTACGCTAACGGCGGCTTTAATCATTTTTTAGCATTTCCCGAACCTTTTGCACCACGTCGGGAATTTTCCAATCTGACTTTACCAAATAATATGATGGCTCGTTTTCCACGATGCCGCGCATAATTTTGTCGTCAGCGCTTAAGTTGGTTAACAAGATTATCGGCACCTTACGGCCCCAGTTATTGGATTGGCGCAATTTCTTCATCATCTCCATGCCGTCCATCTTTGGCATAAGAATATCGAGGATAATCAAATCAGGATGATTCCCTAGAGCTTGCGTCAAGCCCTCGCCGCCATTTTCCGCTTGGCTAACCTTAAAACCCTCATGCCTCATTGATTCAACAAGCGCCTGGCGCATGTCCGGTTCATCCTCAACGATAAGAATTTTTTTTAGTTGTTCTGACATATATGTTATTTCTTAATTCCTGCCCCGTAGTGAATCGAAGATTCTACTACTGGGGTTCGACCTTTTGCCCAATAATTTTTTTAACTTTAGCTAGCAATGCGTCATCAGAAAATGGCTTTTCTAAAACATCCCTTACCATTGCCAGTTCGCTAAACTTGTTCAAGGACTTCTGAAAATCATCGGAATTAAGGGGAAGAATTGAAACCAAAAGAATGGGAATCTTCATCAATGTTTGATCTTTAATCATGGCTTGGCACACTTCCATTCCATTCAGTTTTGGTATAAGAATGTCCAATATCAAAAGATCATACGGATCGGGGTTTTCTTTTTCCATCTTGTCCAGCGCTTCTTTGCCGTTGTAGGCGATATCAACGGCGCAATTAAAAGAGTGTATCAAGGCGCGTTTGATCTGCTCGGTTACTTCTTGCTCATCATCAACAACAAGAATATGTTTTTGTATATCACTCATATAATTATTCAAAATATTTTCTAATGACGACCAAATTTTTATCAATCGCGGCCATTCGCTCTTTGGCTTCCTCATTGGGCCTTCTCATCGCGAAACTGATTTTCTGTCCCAAAAGTTTTTCGTATTTTAAGATAAGCAGCGCGATAATCTTGGCGGGGCTTTTTTTAACACTCATCACTTTCCCACTATTTCCATCGATAATAAGATCGTCTATTCCTCTTGCGATATCCAATGCTTTGTCTCCGACACGATAACGCATCTGCGCGATAATATCGCTGATTATCTCGTAAAATATTCTTTCTTCTTTAGGTATTTCTGGATATTCGTGCGGGGTAAGGCGGCTAACGCGAAGTTTTTTTTTAATCAATCGGCTTGCCGCCGCACCAATGATTCCTACGACTACTGTTATAGCTCCATAAATAAGAAATTGGCTGGCAAACATCCCCGCAATTTTTCGCTCAACGGTAAATTGATAGTTCGCCACTGCAGGCACTTTTTGACCTTGATAGGTGATACGTGCCTCGGCGGTATATTTCCCGGGGGGAACATCGCGCGGAATTTGTATGATTTTTATAAAACCGGCGGTAGTTTCAACCGCCACCGTTTCTTTTTCTGTAAGTACGATACCGCCTTTTTCGTTCAAGATGACATAATCAATCGTCACATCAACTCTTTTCCCGCCGCCGAAATTTACGAGCTTCACAGAAACCGGCAAAAGTTCTCCCGGCGCGACGCGCGTGACCAAATTCCCGCTCGACGTTCTTACTTCCGATTCCTGCGCCATTACCATTACTGCAGAAAAACCAAAGACAATTGTCAGAATTGCCACAAGAAAGTAAGAACGTTTTAAGCATAATGATTTAGTAAAATGCATATTGAGGTCATATTTCATCTATTTGTCTGCGCGTTTCTTCTTCTCTTAAGAAAGATGTAAATTAATGCGGCAATTCCCGCAATAACGAGAGTAATAATAATTACTAATTTTGTTTTGGATTGTGATTCCAATGTCCCGGGTTTTACTTCAATATCAAACAATGGGGGATTTTCTTCAGACCCGCTTGCCGGCGGGGCAGGAGCAATTTCAGTTGCCGGTTGTGGCAATGGGGCTGAAGAAGCTTCTCCGGTTGAAGTTGGGGTGGGCACGGGAACCGGAAAGAAAGGTTGTAAGAACGACGGCAGATCGGTAGCGCTAAAAATACCAAAAAGTGTCAGGTGATCCACGAAGAATGACACCGACGAACTGCTGAAGACCGCGTCGGATATTTTTATCCACAACCCCTGCGATTCATCGAAATAATACACGCCAAGATCACTCCTGCCCTCTAAATTTTCCGGAACAATAAGGGTGATTTGGATTGGTTTTAGAAAATTATGGATTAAGTTCCCGGCGCTGTCGCGCGCGGTAATATCAAACAGCGCGTCACCGAGCACAGCCACGGTTGATACGCTGATATCTACCGATACGGGCTGTTCAGAAACGATAATCGTCAACTCGTCCGTCGCGACAATGTTCGCTGGCACCTCTACCTTTACCGCTTTGCCGCCGGTAAGGTTTTGCGTCAAAGTTCCGGATTGCGCCGGAAAAAGACGCATGGGTACGTTATATGCGCTCATATGCGCAGGAACGGCTTGACCACCAGGTCCGGAAACATAAGATACGCCTCCTCCACCTCCCCCTCCACCGCCACCACCGGACACCGTTACTGAAGGCGTAGGAGAGGACGTTGTTCTAAAATTTGCCGGACGGAAATCGGTACGCACGTCGCAATTTACACAATCAAAGGTGAGTGTGCCGACAATCGAACCCGTGGCTTGTCCGATAAATTTGCCAGAAGAATTAATGGAAACGCCGGAAAAATTTATCCAACCCAAACTCGATCCCCATGCGTATCCAGAAAGCGTGCCGGCAGTCGAAACCTTCACGCCAACATCAGTAGAAGTGCTTGTCGGCAACATATTGATCCAACCGTAATTCGTATTCCATGCGTAGCCGCTCATTCCACTATCAGTGATATGAATATTGCCATTGGTCGCGCCAAAATTAACCCAGCCAGCCCGATCGCTCCACGCATAACCGGCATTCCCGCCGGCCACGATAGTGCCATCAGTTTCAGAAGCATAAGTGAGATTCGCCGCGCCAAGCAAAAGCGCGAGTGAAAAAAATATTATTTTAATAGCAGAGAGGCTTTTCATAGATTAGTTGCCGCCTAAAATAACAAGTACATCGGCTTCCGTATCCTTTTCGCCAGAAGGCAGTTCGGAAGCCGCGCGTACGCCGAGCGCCGCGATAAGTGAATTTGCAAGCTGCAATTTTTCTACATCACGGTTTTTATTTACAATAAGTGTCTCGGAATAATCTCTTTTATGAGCATCGGTTACTTTCAAAACATTGTATCCGCTATTGCCGCTGATTTGTTCGGCAATTTGCGAGGCAAAACCATTTTTACCCGTTCCGTTTCTTATTTCCACCGTCAATATCGCGGACTCTTGCGGGCTAGATACTAACTCACGCGGAATTTCTGCGTTATTCTGTGCTTGTTCTGCGTTGGTCTGCGATACGGCAGCTTGCTGCTGTATCGGTCCCACATTCACGATCATCTTTCGCGATGGCGAGTAAAGCACTGCTTTCAGATTACGAGGAAAAAGCAGGAGCTGATCGCCGTTTATGGAGCCGGTGAAAAACGCTTGCTGTTTAACCAGCGTTTCCGCGTCAGTCACCGTTGCGAGTACGGGTTCATCACCTTCGGGAAGAATCATGAGTTTCCCGACTGAGGCAACTGCCGCGGCAAGTTCTTCTCTGGCTTTTTCTTCCGGAGTCGGTTTGTCAAAAAAATAATATCCGCCAACCGCGAGAACCCCAATAAACAGAAATACGAATATCGAGCGCTTTGGTGTCTTAAAAACTAAACGCAATATGCTTCTCGTAACTCCTCGATAGGAAAGAGTTTCAGCACCTTCATAATTTTCATTTTGCTCGTCCTCCGTAGCTTGTGCGGAAGAGGATAAAAATCGTGTTTTTAATTTTGTAGTTATATTTTCCATAGCAAGGGCATCTTTGGGTTGCCCCACTCTCTACGCCAGTAGATGTCACGCATAGGCATAGAGGGCAAGGCGTATCTCGTTATTAATTTGACGTTGTGGATTCTGGTTGTGCTACAGGTTGTTCTGCTTGCGGTGAGCTTGCCTGCCACGTAGCATCTGCAGATTGATTCGGGGTCGAATCCGTAACAGGTTCAGGAACTGATTCCTGATTGGAGACCTGATCGGGTGCTGGCTCTGGCTCGATGACAGGCTCAGCCGGTTCTTCAACTACATTTTCAGCTTGTGTTTGTTCAGTTTGTTCCACTACTTCGCCAGCCGGCTCGCCAACCGCACCGGGAGCTAATGTAGAATCCTCAGGCAAAGGATCCGGCTCAACATTTGCAATTTGCTCACCGGCATCACTTGTCTCCGCCTGCCCCGTTAGAGACTCTTGGCTATCTAATGGAATCGTAGCCGGCTGGTTTTCTTCCACCTGCGAAGAGCTTACCTGCCCCGTATCGTCCGAGTTCTGCAAGAATTGGTTCTGGGTCGAATCTATTACAGGAGTTTGCTGATTTTCTTCTGATTGTATTGTTTTAGTTTGCGCACCGTTCAGATTCTTAAGCGCATCGCCAGTTACGCATACCAAACTGCCGCTGGAATCAGTAAGACAAAGCTCGTTGGCAAATATCCGCTTGAAGTATCCGGAAACCGCCACCACTCTTTCAGCCACAAGAGACCGCGCAATATTAATTCCGGCTTCAACTTTCTCACGAATCCACGTGATCGGGTTGGCAATAAAATCAGTTCCTGCGTCCGCGCTCGCGAGTTTATCAAGGGTCGTCGTCGATGAGAACATGTCGCTCACGTTTATTGCCGATACCTCAAGTCCTTGTAAGCCGCCGAAGTATTCCTGCATTGATTTCACAAGAATCGGCACCATGCGATCGTACGCGAGCGCGAGCTTGCCATTGGGGTCGGTTATCACAAGGCCGTGATAGCCATCAAAGAGTTTTGCCACATCTTGCGCGATAAGTCCCACATATTCGCCGCGCTTTACTGGATTGCCGTTTTCATCAAGCGCGGTTTCATCGTCTGGTCCCTGCTTCCAATCAAAGAGCACGGGATTTAGGGAAAGCACTTTCGTAAGCGTGTCATCCATCGTTACCACATTTTTCTTGAGCGATTCGTCAGATGAACAGGCAAGCGATGCGGTCTGGCCCTGAATGATGCAGAGCTGACCGAGTCCGTTCTCAAAGAGCGCGAGCGTTGTTGAAGCATTAGAGCTTGAGTCGGTAACACGCAGGAGCGTGTTCGCTGTTTGGGATACTGTCACCGTCGTAAACCTCACAATCACCACACCCGAGCCGCCGGAGCCGGAAGCACCGGTAACTCCACCGTCTCCGTTACCGCCACCGCCACCTCCCGTGTTTGC
>VMFT01000030.1 GCA_007376195.1 Parcubacteria group bacterium Gr01-1014_29
AACTCGGCAGTAATATTCTTGATGCCTTCCGAAAAACTCTGTGCAAGTTTTTCTTCCAGTTCTTTCATGAGCTCGCGAAGCGCTGTTTTCGTTTTCTCAAGGTCTTCAAGCTCTTTTGCAAGAAACATATCGCGCGCCCGTACCTCCTCAAACTCTCCCACCACTTGCGGGTCGATGCCGCCGGCCTCTTCCAGTTTTATTTTCAACCGCCCAATCGCATGCCGCGCCTTGTCGCGCTCATCTGTGGTCCATGTATTTGCATTATCGGCTCTCTTTCTCTCGGCCTCCACTCCATACGGCATAGCCTCCTCGCATTCATGCCTAAACTCCACCTGGCGCATGCGGATTTGTTCCTGATCCATTTCCAACGAGCGCATGGTATCGCGCACCTGATATAATTCTTCTTCCTTTTTTCGAAGATCGCGCTGGTTTTGAATCAACAAATCGCGTGACGCCTGCTGACGTACCCCCATGGTATCTCGCAAAGAAAGTAATTCCTGTTGTTCTTTTTCTATCTCGGCAAGCTGTTGAAGCAAATCATGGTGCTCACGTTCCAGGGTGATATAATCTTGCTCTGACGTAGCAACCGCGTCTTCTCCCGCACCGGATAAAAACCGCTTGACACGCGTCGTTACCATCTGAAGCGCACTGCGAATTTTTTCAAGCGTTTCCATTGAAACCGCCTCCTCAATGAGCATCAGAATGGTTTGAAACTCCTTTCTCACACGCAGGGCAGGCATGGTAAAAGCAAGGCTACTGTCTTTTTTTTGCTGCCGCAATACAGAAAGTCTGCCTTCCAGACGGCCGATATCTCGCTCAATAGAGCGTCGCTTTTCTTCCAATTGTGACAGGTGTTCTATAAGTTTTTCCCATTCACCCGGCATGCCGCGCGCGGCATCTTCCTGTTGCGTCGCAACAGAGGAGCGCAGCTCTTCAACGGTTTTTTTCAATAGTTCAAAAGATTTTGCCAACGGCTCTACCTGCTTTTGTGTTTTCTCGCGATCTTTTTGCAAAGTTGTCTCTTCGCGAGAAAGATAATCCTGCAGAGCATTCCGCAATTCCTCCCGGAGTTTTACCGACGCTTCCACTTTTACCGCCTGTTCGCGTAAATACCGCATGTGCGGCTGTATTTCGCGACGCAACATGCCAACTTCATGCATGTTTTCTTCCGTTGCAGCAAGTTTCCGTTCGGCTTCGGTCTGTTTTATATGATAAATCCGCAGTCCCAGAGCGTCTTCCAGCATATTTTTTCGTTCTTTCGGCGAAGCCCAGAGCAACCGGTCTGCCTCCCCCTGACTGATGATGTGGTGAGCCGAGCCGCCAACACCGACATTGCTCATGAGCTCAATAATATCTTTTAGCCGCACCTGCGAATCATTGAGACGGTATTCATTGGCGCCGTCGCGATATACCTCGCGCGAGATGGTAACCTCCGTAAAATCCAACGGAAAGACATGCGCCTTATTTTCAAAAACAATGCTCACACGCGCTTTTCCGAGCTGGGAAGCGGATCCTGAACCGTGGAAAATAAAATCTTCCCCGCGTTTTCCGCGCAAAGACTTCATAGACTGCTCGCCCAGCACCCAGCGAATCGCTTCAGAAACGTTTGACTTCCCGGATCCATTCGGCCCCACAATGGCCGTTACAGGCGCGTCAAATTCAAGCGTTACCGCTTTGCCGAAAGATTTAAAACCTGCTATTTCAAGTTTTTTGAGGATCATATATTTTACTCCTCCCTTTGAAAAAGGGAGGTTGGGAGGGATTTATCTATTGCCCTTTGAATACTCATTAACACACCTTCTACATTTTGAAAAATATCATTGTTTCCAAACCTTAAAACACAAACACCTAAACTTTGCAACGCATTATCTCGTTCTTCATCTTTAACTCTCATGGTTTCTTCGTAATGCTGATCTCCATCAATCTCAATTACTAATTTTGCTTTAGGGCAATAAAAATCAACAATATAATTTGCGATTGGCTTTTGCCGATACCATTGTAATCCTCGGACTTGTTTACTTCGTATCTTTGACCATAAAAATCTTTCGGGATTGGTCATGTTTTGGCGAAGTAGACGCGCGTTTTGTTTAAGATTTCTACTATATTGCAGATACATGGATTTTAAAAAATCCCCCTTAATCCCCCTTTTCTAAAGGGGGAAACTGCTGTCGTAATACCCTTATTTTACAACGGTTTTTCTGGTAGTACTTGACATAATAATAATAATATGATACAATGTAGTCAAATTTACAGAAGGAGGAAATAAATTTGAACCAACCACTTTTCTTCTGCGGACTCGTGGCTCTATTCTGGGGTGGCATGGGGTTAGTGTCCCGTGCTTCTGGTCTAAACCCTGGGTGGGTTGCTTGTATGTTGGGAATCGGTACCCTCCCACTTGCACTTACAGGTGCTATTGGCAACCCTATTCCGTCAACCACAGCCCTGTCTGTTGGTCTGGTAGCAGGCATTTTGAATGGGCTGGGGATTCTCGCCTTCGGCAAAATAGCCGCTTGGCAAGGAATTGATATCTCCCGACTCACCCCAATCGCCTATGGGATGATTCCTGTGGTAGTTGCTGTTGGTGCTTGGCTCGCCTTTGGTGAACAATTCACAACAGCAAAAACAGTTGGGTTGGTCGCCATTGTTATTGGTATATACCTCCTCAACTAGCACCTTCCACGCACAGCCCTGCTCGTTCCATGAGCGGGGCTTCTATTTTTTTATACCACAAAACCTCTGCGTTGCGCAGGGGTTTTTGTTCCTCCCTTTGGAAAAGGGAGGCTGGGAGAGATTTATCCATACAAATCCCCCTTAATCCCCCTTTTCTAAAGGGGGAAACAATCATTCCCACCCTTTTGCTTTCAATCCTTTTTCTGCCGCGTCTTGCTGTGCCGCTTGTTTTGATGATCCTTCTCCTTCGGCTACGAGCTCCCCGCCAATATACACGCCTATCACAAAATTCTTCGCGTGATCCGGCCCCCATTCTTTTACCACTTCATACGTGGGTGTAACTCCCGCGATATCCTGCGCGCGTTCCTGAAAATAACTTTTTGCGTCGCGATAGAGCTTGTGCTCTAACACATCGTTCATGCGACTGATGATGCTCCGTGCAATAAACTGCTCTGCCGCATCATACCCTTGGTCAAGATACAGTGCTCCCACAATCGCCTCATAGGTGTTTGCGAGTATATACATGCGCGCTTTGCCGACATCTTTTGTCTCGCCGCGTGAAAGCAGTAAATGATCATTGACATTGAGACTTGCGGCAACCTCTGCCAACATATTTGAGTTAACAAGAGCCGCGCGGTAACTTGTAAGATCCCCTTCCGGATTTTCAAAGTTGAGATATAAATACCGCGTAACTGCCAATTCCAAAACGGCGTCCCCAAGAAATTCAAGGCGTTCGTTTTGCGGCAGATGCCACGTCGGGTTTTCATTGAGATAGGATCGGTGCGTGAGAGCAGTCTGGAGCAAATCTTTGTTTTGAAAAGATACACCGAGACTTTGTTCTAACTCTGCAAGTTTTTGCATAAAGAGATGATAGGCGTTAGGCTCTAGGCTCTAGGAATAACTTCATAAGTTCCTAATGCCTAAAGCCTAGTGCCTAGTGCCTAGTGCCTTTATTTTATAATATTAATTGCTTTCTTAAAAAACCCCTTGACGTCATCGTACATCTTTAAGTCCACAAGCTCTCGTTCCAAAAACCATCGCACGTCATCCAACCCTCCTTTTGCCCCGAGCTGCAACTCTTTGTCAGATGTCTCCACAAGAAAATATACAACGCGCCGCCGGATGTTTCCTTTATCGGGATCGTGCGCGACATATTCATTCTCACCCATTTGTTTTACCACGCGCGCGTTTCCTAACCCTGTCTCTTCCGCCACTTTGCGCACTATGGCATCTTGCAGGTCCTCCCCTTCCAGCGGACTTCCTTTCGCAAGCGTCCAATACCCAAACACATCGTGCACCAGCGCAAACGAAGTGCGCCCCTGGGCTTTGCGATACACCACCGCGCCGACTTTATTTTCAACCGGTAATGCCGCTTTATCTTCAGGCGTGAGGTCTTTCTTTGCCTTATCATCCTTGCCCGGCTCGCCAAGTTCCCGATACACCGTTCCCAAAACGCCATTCACAAATTTTCCAGAGTTCGTACCTCCGAATGTTTTTGCAAGTTCAATCGCTTCGTTAATAGCTACTTTCGGCGGTACCTCTTTATACGTGCCAAATAAAAGTTCGAATAAACCAATACGGAGCACGTTGCGGTCAATGATGGCAACTTGTTGGATGGGCCACTCGGGCGCGGCCTTTTCAATGATAGCATCAAGATCTGTTTTGCGATCAAGTACCCCGTCTATAAGCGTCTCGGCAAAAGCTTTGTCTTCCAACCCGGGGCCAAATTCTTCAACATTGCGTTCAAGCATCTCATGCACAACAGTGTGCGGGATATCTTTACCGAGCGAAACTTTAAAATCCCATTCATACAGGGTTTGCATTGCAATAGAACGCGCGAGATGTCGAGAGGCCATATTATAATTTCAAATTTCTAATTTCTAATTTCAAAGAGCTCTTGTTGCTTATTTTTATCATTCCATAAAGTTACTTTCGGGATAATTCTTCGGGGGTTAATTGTTTTCCTGGTTGGTTGCTTGATTCTTGGTCTTCCAGCTCCTTTTTCTTTTGTTTTTGCTCTTTTTTAGTCAATTTCGCAAGAACATCAATCATCTGCCGCCCCCGATAGGTGCCGCAGTTGGTACACACTGTGTGAGGCGCCACCGGAGACTTGCACTTAGGACATACGCCAGCCTGAACATGCTCCAGCTTCAAATGCTGGCGCCGTTCGTTCCTGTGCCCCTTAGTATGCCGCATGCGAATTGACATACTGCTACTATACTAAATAAAAAAGAAAAGTCAAAAAAAATACCCCGATCACCAAAGGCATGAACGGGAGAGAAACTCATCATTCTGCTTTTACTAACATGCTTTGGTCTGAACCATCATAATAGATATTGTCATTCATGTGCAAAATGTCACACATCCGAACAACTGTTTTCACAATATCTATCCCCGATGGTGTTGCTTTATATATATCTGAAACAACATCTTCCACACTGTCCTCGTGTGGTTGATGCGTCACGTCATAGTTCTTCATGTCCTCCTTTGATAGGACCTGGCAAACCACACTCAAAGGACTTCGATACCCGCTACTCGTTGTATTGGCATAATCAGCTTTGTGAACAACTTGTAGACCTGAAATGGGACCTGTCAGATATCCGCTTATGTCTCCTTGAAAAACATACGCCGTTGAACAGTGCCAAAGAAGTCCTTGATTTTCATCCTTGGCATGCTTTACAAAACTCGTTTCAAGAAACAGTGCAGACGGATCTTTCCACTTCTGCACACAATACAACAATGGTATATCAGTGGTAACGGTAGTAGTAAGAGGCCTCACGACAATTTCGTGAATCTCCAAACGCCTTCCTCCGACTACACGCCGACTGATATATAAACCGGGATGCTTCCCTCCTTGATGATAGTTTGAACGAGTCCAATTGACCTTTTGCATATCGGTAATCCGCAAAAAATCGAGGTTCCGCCCACCAAGGCTAAAAGATATAGTGAGGCCATTCCTTGGAAGAACTCGGGACCCACTATTAAAATGGCAGTTTACTTTCACAATACCGTCTCGCAAGGAGAAATCGCGACCCAAAGCTTTTGAATAGCATACCTCTTTCCCATATTCATCCACCAGTGCGTAGTCCCATAACACTGCTGCCTCGTGTTCAGTTTTTGTAACCACTAACGAGCCGAAGTTGGTATAAAGAAGCTTGCCGTGATAATGCTCAACTTCCCACTCACACGGATATTCATCCGTTCGCGGCCAACTTAATGCCACCTGCGGATGTTCAATCTCCTGACTCCACGCGTTCCAGTAGAGCTCTTTGATCCGCCCCAAGAGTCGCGCTTGCCTACATAAATAGGTAGGATAGTCAAATCGTTCTGCTTCCTTGGCAGCAATTTCCGGACTTGTGGACTGGCGAACAATCTGCACCAAAAATGGATCCTTCCGGGCCGCTTCCGTCTCTCGCCAAAGCTCCTCGAGAGGAGTAGAGAGAGGAATACAATACTGCTGTGACATATAAAATGTCCTTTCCAGCCAACCAGGGCTGTTTTGGGGCGATTTGCTTGGCAAACCGCGCATTATTGTCAATACGAGCCAACCGGGGCTCGCGCAACAAAACATCATGTGTACCATATAAGACTTGCATGTTTCATGCAATAGTTCGTCCGCATCAAATAATCTAAAATGACACCATGCGGGTTTTATAGATATATCATATAAAAAGATGCCGAAAATCGTGGTGCATTGCAAGGCGTGTAAATAGCAATGTTACAAAACTCACGGTCGTAGAAAGTGCAACACATCCCATTCATTCTAAACAATCTCTGCTTCATCCGCTCGAAAAAATTTTAAACAACACAACAAATTCATATGTTGGACATTCCTAATAAAACTTTTCGGTAACGGACTTGGGCCGAACCAAACGCTCTTCTGTAACATCGTGAATCCAAGTTGGGTCAGTTCTTCACGAAGCCAATCTCTCTTTCTATGCAACTTCTCCGGGACATCAAAAATAATAATTATGTTCTTTTGTTTTACTACTTTTACTTCACTTCGTTTCGAATGCGAAGGCAATCGCTTAGCGAGCTTCCTAGCAAGATATTCCTTTCCCTTCTCTGTAATACGCCACAAAAGATCATCGCATTCGATCATACCCTGTTTTTCCAAGCGAAATAGAGTAACTCTAAAAGTTGAGTTTTTAATTTTCTTGCGCTTTTCGCCAAATAGCGCTTCAGGCGGGCCCCCATAACCACCCATCCGCGCACGCATCAGTTTGTACCCTTTATGGTAACTAGTGAGGTAGATAAGCAAATCATCAGCATAACTCATAGTATTACAATCATATCAAAAAAATGTTACAAAATCAACGACCGCTAAAAATGTAACAACATGCGGCACATATGGCCTGCGGAAATTCTAAGCTAAGAACTGGCAAAATGATTGCCTATGATATTCTGACAGTCCATGTTTTTGTATCGCCTCCCTATGCATAACCGTTCCATATCCTTTATGTCGGTCAAAACCGTACATAGGGTATTTTTTATGCAGACGAACCATATATCTATCACGGTGAACTTTGGCAACTATGGATGCCGCCGCGATAATCGGCACACGCTCGTCGCCTTTTATGATAGTTTGTTGATGCATGTATTCAGGTGGGGCATGGAGACCGCCGTCGAGCAGTATCTCAAAGTTTGTAGTTTGTAGTTTGTAGTTTGTAGCGAGTTTTTGTAGACAGCGAGATACTGCTAATCGAGTTGCGTGCGAAATGCCTTTTCTATCAATTATGCTGGGTGATACAGATTGAATAGAAGATAAAAAATTATGTCTTATGATCTTATTCCATTTTCTCCGCTGTAACGCAGAAAGTTTTTTTGAATCTTTAATTGTTTTAAAAATTGGAAATTGATTCATTGGAAATTTATTGAAAATTGAAAATTGTCCGCCCGAGGCGGATCCGCCTTGGGCGGAAAAATTGAAAATTTGAGCAGCAACAGCTGCGACAGTGACAGGTCCTGCCAGTGGCCCCCGCCCGACTTCGTCTATGCCTATGACCCACCGCTTTTTCATGAAATAAATTATAACATTTGGAAATAAAAACACCTTCCCACTTTCGTAGAAAGGTGTGCTAAAAGGATGTTTTACGCGTTACCAGGAGATATGGGAAAGTAGGGCCTGCAACCTTTCCACATCTCCCGCACGCTCCATCATCTTCGCAATGAATGCGTGCCACAAGCATGTGCGCACCGTTTTTTTTAAATATGAATTCTGCAAAAAAGATGCGAGCTCTTTTGCTTCATATTTTTCTGCACGTTCACGTAATAAATCGCGGACACATTTCCTAACCTCTTTCCAACCGTTGTATGTAGATGTTCTATTAACGAAAGCTCGTGCATGGGGGTGGTTCCACACATAAACTGGCCCATCAGCTGCCATGGATAGAAAAAGTAAGCAATCCAGTTGATCTTCTACTGGATATGCCTCTGGATTCCATCCATCAGCAATTTCAGCAAGAATCCATGTTTTTGTTTTTGGTAAGGCAAAAACGGGAGTTACACTCAGGCCTTCCTGGAATGCGTCTGGCAGTTCCACATAGAGTTGCTTTAAATGAGTCCTGTAGCGCGTACCAGTCATCTTGCGCTCTTCAGAAAAATTATAAAGAGCTGTCGGAATGATATGCTTTTCAGCCATTTCGGCGGATATACCACTACCACCAATTAGCACCAGTGCATACACTCGTTTCAAAAGCCGGAACCAATGCAGAAGTTCTTCGTCCTTTTGCGGGTCCATCCTGCGGCGAATTGCCTTTTCCACCGCAGAAATTCGCACTTCTTGGGACAAATCAACCAACAAATGAAGTGAATCAGGCGGTATAAAATCAGAAAGTTTATATCCCTCGACTTCCTGAAACAGTGGGTGGATTTGCTTCATGTCACCACCACCTTCTGATATTCCTCCCATAAAAACTCCTTCGCATAGCGCCTTGGCCATACTTTGTTACCCCTCCGCTCTCATAAGAGTTTTGGGAAGTTTATTGTCAATCCGCACCTTGGCGGGCTTCAAACTATTCTCCCCAGTATTAGCACACCTGCCATTGACCTGCAAGAGGGTGTATGGTATGCTTGAAAAATCGTATGCAATTTACTCAGATCCTCTTGTTTTTTCAGATCGGAGTAGCCGTACTGCTTGGTGCCGCTATTCTCATACAGCAAAAAGGAACCGGCCTCTCTTCCGCGTTTGGCGGCGAAGGGGGATTTTATCGTACCAAGCGGGGATTTGAAAAAATTCTCCTCTGGTTGACTATACTGCTTGCCGCTTTATTCATCGGCATTGGCATTGCAACTATTATGATCTCCCCCACGCCCAGTGCGCCATCGACAGCGCTTGAAACACCCCCCGCGGGGCTTGCCGTACCCGAAATAGAAGTTGTTACGGAACCCGTTTCTTCTGATTCTAATTAGCTTCCGGAAACAACCCTCTTACGAAATTAAGCGCACATACTATGCGCATCTCAACTATGGAGTCTTACGACACCGATCAATCTACTCACATACGTACGGGCCTCCGATCCCTCTCGCCGCTCCAGCGCCGTGTCTTGCCGCGCCTTATGACACGTACAGAACGGGTGCTTCTCGTCTTTTTTATCAGCGCGCTGCTTGTTTCAGGAGGATATGCCATCTTTGCGCTGATAAATATCTATTCTATCACCATACCCGCCGAGGGAGGATCATATCGAGAAGGTATCATTGGAATTCCTCGGTTTATAAACCCGCTCCTTGCAAATTCCGATGCGGATCGCGACCTTGCGCGCATGGTATATACGGGTCTTTTGCGACACAATGGCAAAGGCGCGCTGGTAGAATCGCTCGCCGAGCGCTATGAAATATCCGACGATGGTCTTGTATACACGTTTTATATCCGGCCAGATGCCC
>VMFT01000052.1 GCA_007376195.1 Parcubacteria group bacterium Gr01-1014_29
GCATTTTTGAGAATTTCTTCCGAAAGATTGGAAAAAGAAATCCCCAGCGTGAATGGTTCGCCGGCAGAAACACGCTTAGGTCCGACAAAACTCAAGCCTACATTGGGGCCGTCGGACCGAAAAAGATACGCATAAAACATCCATCCTCCAGCGGCAAGTAAAAACAGAACGGCAAGTATAAATATGGAGGGCCAGGGGCTTTGCCTGCGCGGCTTGTAATTGCCCATGGAGCTTTTACGTTTCATCTCCAGCGGCGAAGCGCTCCACGGCGAACGATATTCATTTCGAGACATTATATATATACTACCCCATCGCCACCTTCCCGCAAAAAGCAATTTTTACAGAAAAAATCCTGAGAATCAACCGCCATTGCGAACGGCTTCGCGCCGCAATTAAAGCAAGTTGCGCCATCTGGATCCCAGCCAAATGCGCGCAACGCGGAGCGCCACGCAAATAACCCGGTCTCAAGTTCTCCCCAAAGCCGCAAATCCGGCCCGTGTTCGGAGAGTAACTTGCTCAAATTGCGCATGGACTATACGCGCGCCGAGCTCAAGAGTGACTGGAACAGTGCCTTCATTTTTGAGTGCAAACGTTAGTTCTCCTTGATAGCCCGGCGCTACGTTGCCTGTTCTAAGAAAGAGTCCTGAACGGAATGTAGTTGAGCGCGGTTTAAAATTTATAGTGATATCTAGGGGGGTGTTGACTTTCTCGATAGTTTTTACAAGGTAAAAATCTCCAGGCTGGATTGTCACACACTGCTTGTTCTTTGGATCAAATTTTGCCACAAGCTCAATCTCGGGGGTCTTTCGTTCTGTCTCGCCCAGAAACGCTCCACCGGATATTTTATATATTTCTCCTACTCGCAAATCGAAACCGGCTCCCTCGGGATTGGCAAGTTCGCGCTCCGATAAATTTTCCACGAGTTGCTTCTCACGTACAAGTTTTAATAGAGTAGCTGGTCCAAGAATCATATGTCCATAATAATAGATGTTCAAAATGTAGAAGTCAAAAAAGCCGGGGCGGCTTTGGCAGCACGGGGGTTGCCTAATTTTGCAGGCGATAACTAAAGTGATTTTTGCTATGCAACCTCTCGTTTGAGAGGTTCTTTTGTTATTTTCAAGCGATACCCGGCGTTTGCCAAAAGCCCTCCTTTTCTAGTGAGAAGATCGAATAAATCCTGAAAAAAATCCGCCCAATCCATTTCATGATTGTGAAGTTCGAGTTAAAGAAAGAAAATAGTTGATGATTTTGTTAAAATACATTGGTATTACAGGTTAAATCGTCAAAAAGATACAATGAACGTTAAAAAACGGGCATATTTGCCCAAAATGTGGTTCCCGTAAGACAAGAAAATATGGTCGTCAATCGGGACTCCAACGATACCAGTGCTGTTCATGTGGAAAGTTATTTTCACAAACACGCAGGCCAAGCAGAAAACGAAAAAACATTTTTAACGCATATGTATTTGGTCGTCAAACTATTACGGAGCTGGCTGCTTCGGAAAACAAAAGTCATGTGTGGATAAAACGGCAACTTGATGCCGCATCGCCACCTCCGCGTTCCGTTACACTTCAACCAACACCCCTTGCAGCTGACATGACCTTCTGGGGAAGAAGCTATGGGGTGATGGTATTCCGTTCCCCCACATTGAAAAAGAATATCTGGTGGAAAGAATCGTTCCAGGAAACGCCATGGGTATACGAGGAAGGGTTGAAAAAGCTGCTTGCGGATGGGTGGAATATTACCGGTGTCGTAATAGACGGAAAACGAGGTGTAGCACAGGTTTTTGAGCGGTATGGCATACCGGTACAGTATTGCCAGTTTCATCAGGTTAAAACGATTACCAAGTATCTTACGAGGCATCCCCAAACAGAGGCAGCACAAGAGCTACGAACACTGGCACTCACGCTTAAAGACGCAATGGAGGAGCAGTTTCGCACCAACCTTGCCGCGTGGTTTGAGAAGCACAAAGCGTTCTTACATGAAAGAAGTGTTACGCCATACAAAAAACGCGGCTGGGAGTATACTCACCGCCGCGTACGAGCTGCCTATAGATCATTACAGCAAAATTGTTCCCGTCTGTTCACCTATCAACGATATCCGCAATACAACATTCCTAACACAACAAATACATTAGACGGCATGTTTTCACAGATTAAAAATCGGCTTGCGGTGCATCGGGGATTACGGAGAGATAGGAGATACAAAATGATCGCCGCGATACTTAATGGAAGAGAGTAAATATCAACTAAAAAGTTTCTTTAAACCGCTTACATCGTAAGCAACGCGGATATTAGACCCTTCGGGTTTTATTTTTCTGATTGTTATTCCGCGAATATCTGCAAGATTGTTTACATGTGTCCCGCCACAAGGAACACCGAAGTCTCCATACATCACAACGCGAGCAGGTTTTCCCTCAGGCAGATATTCAGGAACATGATGGCAAGCTTCGTGCATCTTTTCCTTCGGCATAAAAATAAGTTTGGTTGCGCGATTTTCACCAATAAATTTATTGCACAAATTTTCGATGTCAGTTCTCAATCTTTCCTTATCCAGTTCGCCAAGACTTCCGGCATATTCAACATAAGGACCTTCTGGAAAATGATAGCCCTTGCCGGGCACCCAGTTAAGTTTCAAGACAGTAACCGCCATATCAACAACATGACCGGCGGAGTGAATACGACTGTTGAGTGCGCGGCGTGTTTCATCAACTATACACTTGACGGTTTCTCCGGTCTGAAAAGTTACGGAATCAAATTTTCCGATGTGCTTCACTATTCCCTCAACAAAGCGCACTTCTTCAACGGAAAATTTTCCAGAGGGTCCTTCAATCACACCCTTGTCGTATGGCTGACCGCCGCCTTGCGGATAGAAAACAGTTTGATCCAAAAGAACAATATCCTTGCCGTTTTCTTGTGCTACCTCCAAAACCTTTGCTTCAGTGGCAAGGAGATTCAAATCTTCCATATTTACTTTTCTATCAAACAACTCATTTTGTATAAAATTTTTAACTTTTTCATATAAGATATCATACCCACTAATTAATCTTAATTCTTTCATAATGCTTTGAGTAAAAAAACCAACGGCACCCTGATAGTTTATTATAGAATTGGTATCCAATATTGTTTTATGATGAGTATCTTCATCATTATCCTTGTTTACAACATATTTGAAAAGAATTTCTGAATTTTTC
>VMFT01000031.1 GCA_007376195.1 Parcubacteria group bacterium Gr01-1014_29
ACTGCAAGGGGGACATCCCGAGCAGACGCGAAAGCGGAACATAGTGATCCGGTGTCCAGTATTAGAAACAAGGCAGAGCTCAACGGATAAAAGCTACTCTGGGGATAAACCCTGATCCTGCTATAAGCGGGAAAGAAGGGTCTGTTGTCCTCCCGTGAAGTAATTCACGGGTAACAATTACGGCTTATAACGGAGAACCTCGGTCTGGTCTTTCCCATCCGCTTGGCGGAGGGTTTTAATGACCTTTGGAACCCCGTGGGAAGTCGTCCCGGTTAGACCGGGATTGACCCCGTAACGACTGGATTCCCGCAAAATGCGGGATGAAGATAGCGGTGCAAATCTCCATTGTGGGACACTGGCCGCTATAATACGCCATACATCCTTCTTCGCATGAAGCTATGAAGGATGAAGATATAGTCTAAGCTTCGAAAGAAGATTGAACAGGCTGGTCGCGCCCGAGCGTCCATAGCGACGGCGCGGTTCGGCACCTCGATGTCGGCTCGTCAGCTATCCTTCGCACGAGGCGGCGTATATGCGCCGAAAATAAGAAGGAACATAAACTGACTCATAACGGTGAAGTCCGAATGCTCAACATATGATATAATTGAGAAATGGATGATACCGTGGGAAGATTGCAATCTTTCTTTCCGCCACATCAGTTAGATGTGATTATCGGGTCATTGTTAGGAGATGGACGATTAGAGTGCCGGTCGGTTGGCATACGTCAACCTGTTACGGCACGCTTACGAGTTCATCATGGAGAAAAGCAGAAAGATTATGTGTTTTGGAAGTACGAAGTTCTTAAAAATCTTACGTTAAAAGAACCCCAAGAAAGTTTATGGGATAACCGAAAAAGGAACCTTCACGAAGTTTCTTGGTACTTTCATACAAGGAGCACGGAACATCTTGGCATCTTTCAAAGATTTTTCTACGAAGAAACAAGAAAAGTACTCCCTAAAAATGTTTTTGATCTGTTTACTCCCCGAATGGTTGCTGTTTGGTTTATGGATGATGGTTCAAACAATGGAGGAAGTATAACAATGAGTACGCACAGTTTTTCTATTGAAGAACAAATGCGTATCAGTAATTTCTTCAAAAACCGTTATGCCATAAATCTGACAGTAGTAAAAGATAGAACAAAGTTTAAGCTTGCAATTGGTCGCAATGACTACGCAAAGTTTATGAATATTGTTCAACCATTCATAATTCCTTCAATGACTTACAAGATTGTCAATCCCCGTAACGACTTGGTTCGATTTTCATCGAGCCAGAGTGTTCTGGTGTAGCCGGAATACTAACACGTCAGTCCCGAGTGAGTGGATCAATCGGGAAAGGTATAGTCTAATGCTGTTAGTAATAACAGAAGAAACATTGTCAGACCGTCAACACACATCGAGTGTAAACACGGCGGCTTTCGCAAGTAATTGCGATCGAAAAACCGACTCATATCGGTGGAATCCTAGTACATATACAACCTGGTGTGGTAGGATAATACCGAGGGAAGTTAAGCAATAAACAATATGTATGAAAATCAAATATAGAATTACTATTGCGATTATCTTGGCTCTACTGTCTCCAATTCCATTTGGGAGCATAGGCCATGAAAAATTATCTGATTTAATAGAGCGACCCACCGGTCTTATATTTTATAAGACGGTAATAGGTCAGACAGGAACAGGCGTTGATATTAATTTGGTTGGTCTAGCGCTCATAAGTCTAAGTATTTTGATTTATACAATTGTATATTTCTTTCTGATATCATTGATTTTCAGGAAGAGATTGTAGCTTTAACCCCGTAGAGACTTGATCCGATTTGGATCGGAGTCCGACAGTACGTCGGGCTAACACGTCGGTTGACCAGATTTCAGATTTCTGATACCAGAATTCTGATTTCTGGCCAATGGTATAGTCCAATCCCGTTAGCAATAACGGAACAATTAGAGATTCTAGTTTCCAGTTTCTGGTTTCTAGCTTCTAGAATGCGTGAGACAGGTTGGTCTCCTATCTGTAGCAGGCGTAAGGTTCTTGAGGGGAGTCTTTCCTAGTGAAGATTCGCTACTTTCCGAAGTAATTCGGATTGAAAATTTGGCTTATAACGGTGAAGCCTCCACACATATTCTGTTCAGTGGATAACTGATTTGCCTTGGTTCGCAAATTGGTTGATAATTACTTGAGGACCAGAATATGTTGTAAGGTAATACCGTGGGAAGTCGATTCAACAACGATCTATATTTTGCTTACATTGCTGGCTTTTTGGATGGCGATGGGAGTTTAATGTTCCAAATTAAGAAACGAAAAGATGGAAATAGAGGATGGAGGTTCATGTTTACCATATGTTTGTATCAAGACACACGTCATGAAAAACCACTTCTGTGGATGCGGAAAAAACTCGGTATAGGATATATTTCTAGGAGAAATGATCATATTACTGAATTACGCATCAATGGATATGCACAAACGCATCGTATTCTGGAATTATTAAATGGTTTCCTTCGATTCAAAAAAGAGCAGGCTCAAGCAATGTTACGGGCAGCAAAACTCTTATGTAAAAAACGTATAGAGCATCTTACAAAAAGAGATAGAACTGTTCTGGCAGAATGTCTTCTTGCTATTCAAAACGCAAATTATGTTGCGAAAAGAAAGAAGACAAAAGAAGAAATATATAGGTTGTTGGATTTGACCCCGTAACGACTGGATCCCCGGCTTTGCCGAGGGTGAAGATAGTAATATAATCTCATAGTATATGGGACACTGATTGCTATAACATGCCGACCCCCGCAGTTGCGGGGTGAAGATATAGTCTGCGCCGTTAGAAATAATGGAAAACGCGACGAGAGGACCGGAAAGAACTGACCTCTGGTCTACCAGCTGTCCCGCCAGGGGCAACGCTGGGTAGCTAAGTCGGGAATGGATAACCGCTGAAAGCATCTAAGCGGGAAGCCAACCCCAAGATAAGGAACCATGGATCCCTTGAAGACTACAAGGTTGATAGGCTCTAGGTGTAAGCGCAGTAATGCGTTCAGCCGAGGAGTACTAATAGATTCTAAGACGCCATTAAAAAACTTAATTGTTTCCATCATTAACACACCTTGCTTTGTTGACGCTTGTTTTCTTGTCTTCACCCCGTACCAATTTCTATTAGAGCTTTTTAAGTTGGTGATTTGACGCTACGGAACTATCTCTTCCCATTCCGAACAGAGTCATAAAACGTAGTAGTGCCGATGGTACTATGGACCTCGCGTTCATGGGAGAGTAGGCAGTCGCCAACTTGAAGAGCTTTAATTGGTACGGGGCGGGCAGAACGTCTTTTTCTACTTTCTACTTTCTACTTTCTACTTTATACTACCCCTATGGCATTCGAATGGCGCTCAAAACGGAAGCTGATTTTTTTGAGTTCTTTTGTTGCGATTATATTAGTCGTGGGCGGTATTGTCACTTTCGCATTGTTACCGACGCCGTCATGCACTGACAAGCGGCTCAATCAGGATGAAGAACAGGTTGATTGTGGTGGGTTGTGTGCCCCATGCCTTTCCGAAAAAGCAGACAATCTTATCATACTTTGGTCGCGGTTTTTCGAAGTGCGGCCCGGTGTGTATGATGTAGCCACGCTTGTTGAGAACGTAAATCTTACTATTGGTTCAGGAGCGGTGCCGTATGTATTTGAGTTGTATGACGCGCGCGGCGAGCGTATTGTCTCGCGGTCCGGTTCAATCTACACGCTTCCGAATAAACAGTTTCTTGTTTTTCAAGCAAATCTTGAAACAGGTATACGCGTGCCGCAGCGCGTGGTGTTTCGTCTGGATCCGTTTGTGTGGCAGCTTATGGACGAGCAGGCATTACCGGTAATTATTTCACGCACCGTCCGCGATTTCGAAGCCGAGCGCCCGCGCTTGATCGCAACACTTACCAACAGTGCGCTGTACGATGTTCTCAATGTAGATGTCGCTGTGGTTATATCTGATGCGAGCGGCAATGCTATCGCGGTATCAGCCACACGGATTGATAAGGTGCCTGATTCCGGTACAACAGAGGCGGCATTTACGTGGCCGCATCCGTTTCCACGTTCCTCGGCAGATGTTCGGTTTTTTATCCAGCAAAGGCCCTAAGTATGCTTATTTTTCTCAAACGTTTCGATTGGATTCTTATCGGGTCTTTGGCGCCGTTGCTTGTATGGAGCCTCCTTACATTAAAAGCTTCAGGAACGGCAGATGACCATTTTTTTTATCGCCAGCTTATTTGGATAAGCGTTGGGCTGGCTGGTATGTTTGCCATTTCGTTCGTGGAATGGCGTGTTTTTTCGCACAGCGGCGTAGTGTTGTTCTTATATGGCATGTTGGTGGCGCTGCTTCTTTTGCTTTTTCTTGGCGGCACGCGCATTAAAGGGGCTCTCAGTTGGTATTCATTTTCTGCCGCGTCGTTTCAGCCGGCAGAAGCAATGAAGTTAGTACTTATTCTTATGCTCGCAAAATACTTTTCGCGGCGGCATATTGATATCGCGCGGTTCCGACACATTCTCATAACAGGATTATATACGGGGGTGCCTGTTGTGCTTATATTACTTCAGCCTGATTTGGGTTCGACTCTTATTGTTCTTGCAATTTGGTTTGGTATGGTACTGGTCTCTGGCATACGGTTGCGCCACGTTGTATTGCTTGCTGGAGTTGGGGCATTTGTAGCCATTCTTTCGTGGTTTTATGTACTCGCGCCGTATCAACAAGCACGTATTCTTACGTTTTTAAACCCGGCAGCTGACCCGCAGGGCGCTGGATACAACGCACTGCAGTCAATGATTGCTGTTGGCTCCGGACAGCTCTTTGGCAAGGGCGTGGGATACGGTTCGCAAAGCCGTCTGCAGTTTCTTCCCGAATCGCATACCGATTTTATTTTTGCGGCATTTGCCGAGGAATGGGGGTTTGTGGGTGTTGTGCTGTTATTTGTGTGCCTTGGCGTATTTTTATGGCGAGTGCTTGCTATTGGCGCGGGTTCTCCGTCAAATTTTCCTAAGCTGTTTAGCATGGGGTTTTCCATTTTTGTCGTAGTACAAGGAGCAATTCACGCGGGTATCAATATGGGAATGCTTCCCATAACAGGCATCACATTTCCGTTTATGAGTTATGGAGGGTCCAGTTTGCTTGTGTTTTTTGTCGGTATTGGCATTCTGCAAAATATATACGCGCATCGGTATGTGGCGCACGCATCTTTTGGAGATATCGGCGATTCGCTCGGTTGACTCACCTCTCTCTACCTGCTACATTCAGTAGTGGGTTTTTCTTTAACGTTTTTTAGGAAAGGAGCGAGTTGTATGAACTTTTTAGAGGAGGCGCGCAAGCGCATCATTTTTGCGGCAGACGTCGGCTCGGCTGGAGAATTACGGAATTACATCCAAACATTTGATGGTTTCATCGGTACTGTGAAGCTTGGGAAAGAGCTTCTCACGTACGCGCTTATGACGGGAGAGCCAGTTGTAGAGGCGGTTATGCGTGAGTCGTCGCTGCAAGTTATGTGGGACCTCAAATATGCCGATGTTCCGCCAACCGTGCGAGGGGCAGCGAGAGAGGTGGCAACCTATTACGGGGAGCGGATTCTCGGGTTTACGGTTCACTGTATGGCAGGTCCCAAGGCATTGGAAGCGGCTTTAGAAGGAGTGAAAATAGGATATTCCGGTGCTGCTGATAAAAAACCGATGGTTATTGCGGTTACACTTCTGACATCGCTTGATAAGAGCGATTTGGAAAAGTTACGCATTCAGGGAACTCCGGAAGAAGTGGTTCTGGCATACGCAAAAATGGCATCGGATGTGGGGGTAGAGGCAATCGTATGCTCACCTCGTGAGACAGAAAAAGTGCTTGCGATTAACAAAAACTTCAAGGTTATTAATCCCGGTATCCGTTTTTCTGATTCAAGTGTGGGCGAGCAAAAACGAGTGGGAACTCCGGGTGGAGCTATCTACGACGGTGCTCATGCGGTGGTAATGGGAACTGATCTCCGTGTTGGTGACCCAAAAGCAAACGCCAAACGTGCCGCAAGAGAAATAGCAGAGGCTCTGAAATACCGAGAATCATGTGTAACATACGATGAAGGAGGTGAAGGATGAATTCTTCAAGAGCAAGACAACTTCTTGCAGAATGTGGAGCAATAATCGAGGGGCATTTTGTGGGGACAAGCGGCAAACATCTCTCGGTGTATGTTGCCAAAGATGCCGCAACAAAACGTTCGTGGGTTGCTTCCGAGCTTTGTTCTGGCATTGCCGAGAGGTTCTACGAGGAGGACATCGATGCTGTGGTTGCGCCAGCCGTGGGAGGTGTTGCTTTATCGCAGTGGACTGCGCATCATCTTTCGGGTTTCTGTCTGAAAGAGGGAGGCAGAAAAGTACTCGCGCTTTACGCGGAACATGAGGAGGAACTTATTGGGCAATGCGATGAAGGACAGATGTACTTTTCATATTCATCCGAAGTTCGGCAAGGTGGATTTACTCTTACAAAAGGACAGAGTTTGGTCATCAAAAAACCAACTTTTGTACTCAAGCGCGGTTTTAATGTGGATGTGCGTGGCAAGCAGGTTCTTGTGGTGGAAGACATTCTTACCACTGGTGGTTCAGCAAAAAATACTGTTGATGCCGTTCGTACTGCAGGTGGTATTGTTATGGGGCTTGGTGTTCTCGCTAATGGCGGAGGTGTTACGGCAGAAGATGTTGGGGTTGAGAAACTGGAAGCACTCATGAATGTGGAGCGACGAATATATACTGAAGATGGGTGTAGACAGACAGGAATGTGTATGGAAGGTATCCTGATCAACACGGAATTTGGACACGGTGCGGAGTTTCTCGCACGGAAGTAAAAGATCTTCTCTTCTTTAATTCATTACTTTTAAGGCCATCTTTCAGGATGGCTTTTTTCTTTGGCCCCCTTGACATATTAGCACTCGTTCTGATAGAGTGCTAATATGTTAAATCGCTTATAAAATAATATAAAAGTCGTATGAGTAGAATATCTATTACGCCGCTTGCCGATCGTGTGCTCATAGAGCCCATGGACACCAAGTATAAGGAAGGGCGCACGGCTTCCGGCATTGTTATTCCGGACACTGCCGAAAAAGAACGCCCCGAACAGGGGAAAATTATAGCGGTAGGTCCCGGCAAGCGCGGGGAAGACGGCAAAGTGATTCCAATGGGAGTCAAAAAGGGACAGGTTGTGCTTTTCACAAAGTATGGCCCCAATGAAATAAAAGTCGACGGAAAAGAATATTTAATCGCGCGAGAGGAAGACATCCTCGCTGTTATCGAATAAATTCGATAACAGCTAAATGCAAAATTCAAAAATCAAAATGCAAAATTATGGTGTAACATTTTTGCTTAGCAAAAATGTTACGATTCCTAAGTTTTGATTTTTACATTTTAATTTTTGATTTTGAGCAAAGCGAACATATGGCAAAACAAATCGTATTTGGCGAAAAAGCGCGCGAAGCGTTGAAGCGCGGAGTAGATACGCTTGCGAACGCGGTAAAAATTACACTTGGTCCCAAAGGCCGCAACGTTGTGCTTGATAAGGGGTATGGCTCGCCCACCATCACGAACGATGGCGTAACGATCGCGAAAGAAATTGAGCTCGAAGACAAGGTGGAAAACATGGGGGCCGAAATCATAAAGGAAGTTGCGACAAAAACCAACGATGTCGCGGGCGATGGTACTACCACCGCGACCCTTCTTGCGCAGGCGATTGTCGCAGAAGGCTTGAAGAATATTGCAGCGGGCGCCTCTCCGGTGGGGATTCGCCGCGGCATTGAGCGCGCGACGGAAGTTATCGTAAAACGGCTGCACGATCTTTCCATTCCCATTTCGGCATCAAAGAAAAGTGAAATCGCGCAGGTGGCGACTATTTCGGCAAAAGACCGCGCTATTGGCGACAAAATTGCCGAAGTGATACAGCAAGTCGGCAAAGACGGTGTTGTGACGGTGGAACAGTCGCAGACGTTCGGCATTGAGCATGAAATTGTGGAAGGCATGCAGTTTGATCGCGGGTATGTCTCGCCGTACATGATTACAAATGCCGAGCGCATGGAAGCAACATACGAAAACCCCTACATTCTTATAACAGACAAGAAAATTTCTTCCATACAAGATATCTTGCCGCTTTTGGAAAAGCTCGCGAAAATGGGCAAGAAAGAGCTTGTTATTTTGGCGGATGATGTAGAAGGGGAGGCGCTCGCAACTCTTGTGGTAAACAAACTCCGCGGCATATTTCACACGCTTGCGGTAAAGGCGCCGGGATATGGCGATCGCAAGAAAGAAATGCTGGAAGATATTGCCGTCATTACCGGTGGGCGGGTTATTTCCGAAGAAATTGGCCTTAAACTCGAAAATATCGAGCTTGATATGCTGGGAGAGGCAAAACGGGTTATCGCGACAAAGGACAACACCACTATTGTGGGTGGCAAAGGAAAAAAGCAGGATATCGAAAAGCGCGTTAGCCAGATACGCGCGCAGCTTGAGAACACGACTTCTGAATTTGACAAAGAAAAATTAAACGAGCGCACGGCGAAACTTTCCGGCGGTGTTGCGATTATCCGCGTGGGCGCTGCCACCGAGGTTGAACAGAAAGAAAAACAGCATCGCATTGAGGATGCGGTGTCTGCCACCAAAGCGGCCGTGGAAGAAGGTATTGTGCCGGGGGGTGGCGTTGCGCTTATTCGTTGTCTGGATGTGCTCGCAAAACTTATGGATGAAAAAAGCACGCTCTCAAAAGATGAGCAGGTGGGTGTGGACATTATGCGCCGCGCCATTCGTAAGCCATTAATGCAAATTGCAGAAAATGCCGGTGTGTCAGGAGAAGTGGTAGTAAGCGAAGTTGAAAAGAAACGCGGAAATATGGGATACAACGCGGCTACTGATACGTATGAGGATATGGTTGAATCCGGTATTATTGACCCGGCAAAAGTAACACGGTTTGCAGTGCAGAATGCCGCGTCAGCCGCCGCTATGCTTCTGACTACGGAAGTGGTGGTGGCAGAGATGCCGAAGAAAGAAACACCGCCTATGCCGGGTGGCGGTATGGGGATGGGGGATTACTAAAATTCTTTTACCTCTGTGGATAAAGCCCCTTGCATGGGGCTTTATGCTTTTTAGAGACGGATGTACAATAAAAGCATGAAAAATAAATTCATCTTTCTTGCCGTACTGTGCGCGTTAGTTATCACGAGCGCTGTCTTTTATAGAGATAGGATAGCCAGAGCCGTTGGTTGCAACAGATTTACTTCTCCCTCAACGCCTCCGCTTGCAGGATTCGGCTTTGCTTTTGATGTCTTTGAGCCCACGCGATTGCTTCTGAATGTGACATTGTGCAGCACAACCTCAGTGACATTAGAAATTGCAAACAAAGGAACGCCAACGAGCCAAACTCAAATTACGTTTGTAGGTGATAGCAGTTCGCCCGCGGGACACATACTCTCGGGCAGTACATGGGTTCAAATCCCAAGTTTTTCAGGCGGGACTCCGTATAAAGATACTTCCGGAATGGAACATCCAGCATGGCGTGTAGGAACGGTAACCAAAACATTCTCGGGCAGTGAAATCCAGTCAGGAATGAACTATGTGCTTGCATATGTCTGTACGAACAGAAGCGGCGTGTGGAAATGCGGCTGTAGTGATACCACATGCGCGACGGGTAAATGGCAGCTGCAAGGGTTTAATTTAATTAGTGGCACTGGCGGTAGAGAACCTCACCAAACGCTCACTGTCATCCCATTAGGCGACGGAAGCCCAGCCGTAACCGCAGAATCTTCCCAGGGTATCAAAAAT
>VMFT01000004.1 GCA_007376195.1 Parcubacteria group bacterium Gr01-1014_29
ATAAGGTCACATGTCTATTTTTAATGTGAAATCGAGCGAGGTTGTATTCTTTCGCATAACCATCGAAGAACCCGTTATCGAGCATCTCTGTAGAGATACCTGTAGCGGCATAACGCTCTAAGTCTTTTTGAATTTGTGAGGTAACCCATGCTGGAGCAGGACCATTTAGTTTCTCATCCAAGCGATGTGCCTCAACTTCTATCACTGGAACTTCCCTTTGCAAGCGACGCACCTTGATCATAAGCGAATTAATAGCGAGTAGTAGTCCTATGATCACTGCTGTCAATAAAAAACGAGTCGTTTTCTTCATGTCTGTCCTATTTTGACAAAAATTTTTCTGCTTTGGGGTGGAAGTATGTGATAGGTTTTTTGCCGTGTTTGCGAGCGATATATTCCGGAATATTATTCATGGGCCCCGGGCGGTAGAGAGCAACCATGGCATTGATATCATAGATGGTGGTGGGTTCCAATTCTTTAAGGTAACTTGTCATATTTGTGCCGTTTAACTGGAACAATCCTTCCGTTTCGCCCCGCGCAAGCATGGCAAATGTTTTTTTGTCGTCAAACGGTATCTCTTCGATGTTAATTTCTACGCCGCAGTGTTTTTGTATCAGACGCACCGCATTTTCCAAAATCGCAAGGTTGCGGATTCCCAGAAAATCAAGTTTTGTAAGACCAACACCATCCTCGCCGATCGTGTACATATCGTACTGCGTAATGCGTTTGCCGCTTTCTTTGGGGTCATATTGAATGGGCACATACTCTACAAGCGGCCGGGGGGCGATAACCACGCCCGCCGCGTGCACCGAAACGTGGCGTATGGTTCCTTCCAGTTTTTTGGAGATATCAAGAATATGGCGAACCTCCGGGTTAGTGTCATACAAGCGGTTAAGTTCCGGCTGCATTTCCATCGCGTGCTCAATTGTCATGGGAAGTCCTTGTAACCCCATGGGAATTAATCGCGCGATGCTATCGCCCAGTTCATACGGTTTTCCGAGAGCTCGGGCGACATCGCGCACGGCTCCCCGCGCCATCATGGTGCCAAACGTGCCAATCTGTGCGACTTTATCGTCGCCGTATTTTTTCTTTGCGTAGTCTATAACTTCCTCGCGGCGGTTGTCGGCAAAGTCCATGTCAATATCGGGCGCCGAGGGGCGAAACGGGTTCAAAAAACGTTCAAACGGAAGCTGAAATTCCAGAGGGTCTACATTGGTAATGCCCGAAAGATAGGCAACAAGCGAACCGGCAGCCGAACCGCGTACCGTGGTGTAAATGCCGGATTCTCGCGCGAAGCGCAGAAGATCTGCTACAACCAAAAAATACGGCGCATAGTTTTTTTGGCGGATTATCTCCAACTCATAGCGCCGGCGTTCTTCTGCTTCGGGGTTTTGCGTAAGATGCCGGTCACAAGCGCCTGAATACGTGAGCTCGTCCAGCATCTGGTCGGCTGTTTTACCCTGTTCGAGCGGGAAATCGGGAAATATAAATTTCCCCAGCTCCAGGGTTACGTTGCATTGTTGGGCAACACGCTCGGTGTTTGCCACTGCCTCTGGTATATCCTTAAACAACTCCAACGCTTCCTCGGTGGAGATAAAATGATACTGTCCGTTGCCGGAAAAAATCGCCGTATCGGAGATGTCGCTATTTGTTGATATGGCAATTAATGTTTTATGCGCAAGAGCATCATCCGGATGCAAATAATGAGAATCTTGCGTAGCTACTAGGGGAATGTTGAGCCTGCCAGATAGGTCAATGAGTGAAGCACGCCATTCCTGGAAGTGTTCAATTTCAGGATGATGCGTAACCTCAATATAATAGTTTTCTTTGCCAAAAATTTCTTGATATTCGCGGATTACGTTTTCGGCGCGGTCTCTAGTACCTGATTGAAGCGCGCGACCAAGTTCACCCGCCACGCAGCCGGAAAGCGCGACCAGACCGTCCGCGTGAAGGCGCAGGAGGTCTTTATCCACGCGCGGTTTATAATAATATCCCTCCAGATGAGCGGCGGTAATGAGGTGTATGAGATTGTGATATCCGGTGTTGTTTTTGGCAAGCACTGTGAGATGATAGCGTTTGTTATCGGTACCCGGCTCTTTGTCAAAACGAGAACGGTTGGCAATATAGAGCTCCGCGCCGATGATTGGCTTGATGCCGTTTTTTACGCAGGTGCTGTAAAAATCAATGACGCCATACATGGCGCCGTGGTCGGTAAGGCCGATGGCAGACATGTTGTATCGCTTTGCAAGCTCCACCATATCGTCAATTTTTGAAAGCCCGTCAAGCAAGCTATAATGGCTATGGGTATGGAGATGAATGAAGGACATAATAGGTATCGTAGCGTATTATGTATCTACAAACAAAAAACCTCATGGGTTTGCTAACGCCTAAGGCCTAGTTTGCTAGAGCCTATTTTCTGAACGCTTTTACAATTTTCCCGAAATCACCCGCGAGGATGCTTTCAATGTTATGCCAGGACTTTTTGATGCGGTGGTCGGTTATGCGGTCTTGCATAAAGTTGTAGGTGCGGATTTTTTCGGAGCGGTCTCCCGTGCCTATCTGCTCTTTGCGGACTTGCGCCACATTGCCGAACTTTTTTTTCTGCTCAATCTCATAAAGTTTCGCGCGCAAAATTCCCATGGCCCGTTCGCGATTTTGCTGCTGGCTTCGCTCCGCCTGCGAGCGAACCACAATACCGGTAGGTTTGTGAAGAATGCGTACCGCTGTCTCCACCTTGTTTACGTTTTGTCCACCAGCCCCGCCGGAACGCGAAAAAGTAACTTCAATATCATTGCTTTTTATTTCGATTTCAGACGCTTCTACTTCTGGAAGAACAGCGACAGAAACAGTGGAAGTATGAATGCGCCCGGTCTTTTCTGTTTTGGGCACGCGCTGTACCCGATGCACGCCCGATTCATGCTTAAAATCTTCGTATGACTCTTTTCCGCGAATACTGAACACAAGCTCACGGATACCGCCAAGATCACTGCTTGACTCGTCTATCATGGAAACGCGCCAGTTTTTTTGCTGGGCGTATTTTGTGTACATATCTGCGAGCTTGCGCGCAAATAAGGCGGCTTCCTGGCCGCCCGCGCCTGCGCGGATTTCAATAATAATAGAGTCTGCCATGTGCCAAAAATTAAGGAGTGATAACGACTATAATTTTTGAGCATCCCGAGCGAAGCGAGGGATTTCCAAAAGAATTTTTGAGTACGTTCACTGCGTTCAGTATCTTCGACATCCCGAGCGAAGCGAGGGATTTCCAAAAGAGCGAGGGATTTCCAAAAGAATTTTTGAGCACGTTCACTGTGCTCAGTATCTTCGACATCCCGAGCAACGCGAGGGATACCTAATTATTTTGTCAGTTTCTTTGAGGTTTTTCGTGCGGATGGGTGAGTTATCTTTTTTGGCTTCTTTTTTTCACGTGCTACTTTTGCCTTTGCTACACGCGCTTTAAATTTCTCTACGCGCCCCGCGGTGTCTATAAGTTTTTCCTTGCCGGTATAGAACGGATGACAAGCGCCGCAAATCTCCACACTCATTTCTTTTTTTGTGGCGCCAATATGCATGATATTTCCACACGCGCAGGTAATTGTTGCGTCTGGATAATATGTCGGATGAGTGTCTGTTTTCATAATATGTATTTTACAATAAAACAAGAACGCATGCAAGTTTGCGCCATATCGCGCTCTATGGTATTATGATTTTCATGGTCGAGACTTCAACAATGAAAGATATACCTGTGCCCGGTATGGCTGTAAATCCAGAAATAACAGCCCTCTATCAGGCGGGGGTGCATTTTGGGTACGCAAAAACTCGCCGGCATCCCAAGATGAGGCAATATATTTTTGGCACAAAAAGCAATGTGGAGGTTTTTGATCTTTTTAAGGTCTTGCCAAAACTTCAAGAAACGCTTGACGCGCTGCGCGTCATGGGACAAGAAGGCAAAACATTCTTGTTTGTAGGCACCAAGGCATCCGCAAAAGAAGCTATCCGCATTGCAGCCCAAGAACTCGGCATGCCCTATGTAACGGAGCGCTGGCTTGGCGGTACGCTAACAAATTTTAAAGTTATAACCGACCGCGTTCAGTATTGGCTCACGCTTAGACAACAACAAGAAAGCGGCGAATTAAAAAAGTATACCAAGCACGAGCAGACAAAACTTGCGCAGGAAATTAATAAGCTTGAATATATGTTTAAGGGTATTGAGGGCATGAAACACATTCCTCACGCATTGGTAGTGATAGACCTCAAAGAAGAGTCTTTGGCGGTGCGTGAAGCAGAACGGAGAGGCGTGTCTGTCATCGCGCTCTCCAACACGGATACCGACCCTTCATGCGCAACATATATTATTCCCGGAAACGACAATGCGAAAGCAAGCATTGCCTATATACTGCAGCGTATTGTACAGGCATATAAAGAAGGTGTTGCAATGCAGGTTGCCGAAACTATTATATAGATCTTTATGGTAGATTTTTCAACTGTAAAACAACTTCGTAAACACTCCGATGCTTCAATGTCTGCATGCAAGAACGCTCTGGAAAAAGCTGATGGCGATATGGACAAAGCAATGATATTTTTGCGCGAAGAGGGAAATAAAGTCGCCCAGAAAAAAGCGGCGCGCCAAACGGGCATCGGCATCATAGAAGCGTATGTGCATACCACACAGCGCATTGGGGCGCTACTAGAAATTCGCTCCGAGACAGATTTCGTCGCACGCAACCCTGAATTTCAAAAACTCGCGCACGACATCGCGATGCATATCGCCGCGTTAAGCCCCGAATCAATTTCCCAGCTTCTGGAACAGCCGTTTATCAAAGATGAATCTAAAACAATAGATGATCTTCTGAAAGAAGCTATTGCGCGGTTCGGTGAAAACATACAGATAGCGCAATTTAGCCGGTTTGAGATATAATAGGAGAATATGATACCCGCTCTTTCAGTATTTTTCTTCAGTATCCTTGGTATCGGAGCGTTATTTTTTAAGCATGTATCAGACGCGGCGCGTATGTCGCCGGAGGAATTGGCCGGTGTGCTTAGACGGGAGCGCCCGCTGCTTACCCAAGTGTGGGAAAGCGCTTTGAATGGTTTGCGGACTTTTTGGCATCGCTATCTGCGTGAAAAAACATTTACTTTTTTAGTAAAACTTGTCTCGCAAGTGCGCATTATGATCTTACGCATTGAGCAGCAATTGTTTCGGTTTGCCTCCCGCATTCGCTTAAAATCATCTGCTCTGAAATCTCCTAAAGAGCCATCAGAATACTGGCGCACTATGCACGGCTGGCGTAAAACAGTTCATTGGCAAAAAAATCAACCTTCTCAACCCCAAAAGGATAAATAATTGACTTTGCCGCCCTAGCTCAGTGGTAGACCTGCCCGCCCTTGCCTGAGCCGGAGTAGCTCAATGGCAGAGCAGTGCTTTTGTAAAGCAAAGGTTAGGGGTTCGAATCCTCTCTCCGGCTTAGGCGATGGCAGGCGGGGCAGCTGTTTTGTAAACAGCAGGCCGTCAGTTCGAATCTGACGGGCGGCTCAAGGCATGTTGGGCGCGGTAATGAGTTCTTATTATAAAATAAAAATAATTATATGATAAAAATCGGAGAACAAGCGCCGGAGTTCAAGCTCAAAGGCTACTTTGGCGGCAAGTTTAAGGAGTACGCGCTGAAAGATTACAAGAATAAGTGGCTCGTGATATTTTTCTACCCGCTTGATTTTACGTTTGTCTGCCCGACCGAGATAAAAGAATTTTCCGCGAAATACAGCCAATTTAAAAAACTCAACACGGAGGTGGTGGGCGTTTCGGTTGACTCCGAGCACTCGCATAAGGCGTGGGTGGAAGGCCCATTGGGCAAAATTAATTTTCCATTGCTTTCAGATTTTCACAAACGCATGACCGAGGATTACGATATATTATTGGAAGATGAAGGTGTTGCCTTGCGGGGCACGTTTATCGTGGATCCCTACGGCAAGCTCAAATACATGGTGGTCTCCGACAATGATGTAGGCCGCTCGGTTGATGAAACGCTTCGCGTGGTTGCGGCTCTGCAAACCGGCAAGCTCTGCCCCGTGGAATGGAAACCGGGTGACAAGACGCTGAACTAGGCGCTAGAAAATAAAAACTGGACAAAAAGAAAATGCCATGCTATAAAAGCCGCGAACAACAACGCGGCTTTTATAGGAGGATAATATATGACTGATTTTGAAAAAATTAAGGCAAAAATTGATAGTTTAGAAGAGCCAACATACAGGAGAGTCGTGAAGGAGACTCAAGAAAGTCTCCTTCTGGCATGTCTACTCTGGCAACGAAACATTGAGTTTGTTTTTAAAACAGCCACACTTTTATATATCCGCGTGTTTGATAGGGGAAAAATGTCTGCAGAATTTAAATGGTCAGGACAACTTGTGGGGGTCATGATCCAGAACGACATAATGGAACTGTATCAAGACAGTGACGGATTTGCACGAATCGATCTCGAAAATGGCATCCTGTCCTGTTCATAAAATAATTTTCCAAGGGAACCATGTTCCCTTTTTTCTTGACAAAATACTCATTCACATTTAACATATAGACATTAATCAATATGTTTATATGTCTAACACTTAGTGTTAGACATTAGTAAGGTTATGACAAACAAAAATAAAACATGCGCGGGGTGTTTCCGTACGCTTTCTGATGCCACGCGCGTGCGGATTATTCAGTTTTTAAAAACCGGCGGCGAGAAAAACGTGAACGCCATCACCAAACCCCTCGGCGTCTCCCAACCGACCGTCTCTCATCACCTGCGTCTCCTTACTGATGCGGGTTTTTTACTGCGCCGGAAGCAAGGAAAAGAGGCGCTCTATTCATTTCGGGATGATTATCCGTGCAATGGATGCGGAGTATTTCACGCGCCCATTAGAACATAAAACCTGAAACATGAAACATGAAACTTAAAAAAAGAGTCTACATGGATTATGCTGCTGCTACTCCGTTGGATAAGGAGGTACGCAAGGCAATGCTGCCGTTTTTGAGGACCCAGTATGGCAATCCATCTTCCATTCATGCCGAAGGTCGCGCGGCAGACGCGGCAATTGCAAAGGCGCGAAAATCCATTGCTGATGTTCTTGGAATGCGCCCGCCCGAAATTATTTTTACCGGATCCGGCACGGAATCTATTGCGCTTGCAATTCAGGGCGTTATGAATTTGCACCACGGAGCGCATATGGTAACAAGTGAAGCAGAGCATTCGGCGGTTCTTGAAAATGCCGCAATGGTTGAGAAAATCGGAAGCCGTGTAACCTATATCCCCGTTACCCGCTACGGCATTGTGGATATGCGGCTTCTTGCAAAATCCATTCAGAAAGACACGGTTCTTATATCCATCGCATATATAAACAATGAAATAGGCGCCATACAGCCGCTTTCCGAAATAGCTAACATTGTTCGCAAAGAGCGCAATCGCCGCAAGGTAGTGAGAGAACTATTGCCGCTATGGTTTCATACGGACGCGTGTCAAGCGGGAGAATACGCGCCGTTGCGTCTTGATGCGCTTGGTGTTGACATGTTGACGCTCAACGCATCAAAATTGTACGGACCGAAGGGTGTTGGACTTCTTTGCAAGCGAACAACTGTCGGACTGCAACCCTTGTGGGGAGGCGGCGGGCAGGAACAAGGTTTGCGGAGCGGCACAGAAAACATTGCCGGGATCGTTGGTTTTGCAAAAGCGGTAGAGATAGCAGACAGAAATAAAATAAAGGAGCGGCACCGCATGACAAAATTACAGGAATATTTCTTGCGCGCGCTTAAGCAAGCGGTGCCAGACATAGAGCTTAACGGACCACCGCTTGGAAACGAGCGTTCATGCAACAACGTTAATATATATATTCCAGGCATATCCGGCGAAACACTTGTGCTGTATTTTGATGAGCGAGGGATAGCGGCGTCCACAGGTTCTGCGTGTCTCTCGCGGGAAGGGGGCCTTTCTCGTGCTATACTATCACTATCGCAATCAGAAACGCGCGCGGTCCAGAGTATTCGTTTTACTCTGGGGAGATATACCGCGCGGAGTGATATTGATGGCGCGGTACACGTACTGCGTAATGCCAGAGTACTATTGCGCAATGCGCCACGGCAAACATATGCAAAAACAAAAAATCGGTAAAATATTCATAGATCGCGATCTTTGCATTGGCGCGGCAAGCTGTATCGCTGTTTTGCCTGATGTGTTTGAGCTCGATAATGAAAACAAGGCAGTGGTAAAAAACCCCGCAGCGGCGGATGATGAAACACTACTTCTTGCCGCGCAATCATGTCCCACGAAAGCGATTATTGTATATGATGAAGAGGGGAATCAAATTTACCCCTAGCGGGGAATTTCCAATTTCCAAAAAACAATTTCCAAACGTTTGGAATTTAGAAATTTGATCATTGGAAATTGTTTGGAAATTGTGAAGTTTGGAACTTGGAAATTAAAAACTAATATGGAATTATGCGCGAAATAAAACCACTCAACTATACACAACTTGATGGTCTATCGGAACGACAGCTTAAAGAGCACCATGACGTTTTGTATGCGGGGTACGTTAAAAAGATAAATGAGATTGATGAGAAGCTAAAAACTGCAGATACATCTACCGCAAATGCAACCTACAGCGAATTTGGCGAATTGAAACGCGAGGAAACGTTTGCGCTCAATGGCGTAAAACTCCACGAAGGATATTTTGACAACATGAAACCAGAGGGGTCAGAATGCTCCGGCAAAATTCGAGAGCTTATTGAACGTGATTTTGGCTCCTATGAAGCGTGGGAGACGGAATTTCGCGCGACAGGTTTAGCAGGCAGAGGATGGGTGGTGCTTGCGTATGATCTAGACGAACGCCGGCTCCGAACTGTTTTGTGCGACGCGCATAATCACGGGGGTGTGTGGAATTCAATCGCGCTTTTCATTATGGATATTTATGAACACGCGTATTTTCTTGACTACGGCGCCGGACGCAAAGCGTACATAGACGCGTTTTTCAAGAATATCAATTGGGAATATGTAAATGGATTGGTGAAGAAATACGTCAGCGCCTTGTGACTAACCGAGCTTCGCACACGAGCGTAGCGAAGTGTGAGTAGCTCGGTTCGGCACATCCGACATTGTTGCATTCGGTGCCGAGCTAAGCTATCCACACTTCGCCTTCGACGAATGTGTAGAGCTTAGCTAGTCACCATCGATAATCATTTACATCATCCCATTTGCATGTTATAATGAAGCTTATATGACACCATTTCATAACTTTACGGTAAAAGCCCAGGAGGCGCTGAAACGAGCCCATGAGCTCGCTATTGAGCGCGGCCACAATCAAATAGACGCAATGCATCTTTTGGGCTCTTTATTGTTGCAGGAAGAAGGTCTTGTCATATCTATTTTGGATAAGATGGAAGTTGATATTCAGCTCTTACTTGATTCTATTCTCGACAAGCTCAATGGCGGCATGCGCGGCGATATTTTAACACCAACCCCGCAGATTTACCTTACGCAGGATCTCGCTCACGTTTTGGAAGCATCTCATAAGATTGCAGCACTTTTACAAGACGAATTCATATCAACAGAGCATCTGTTTCTCGCGCTTATTGAAGTGCCGTCGCGCGTCGCGGACATGCTCGGTAAGTTTCGCATAGACAAAGAATCTGTTATGCGTATTCTTGCTGAAATCCGCGGCTCCCAGACAGTAACCGATATGGAGCCGGAAACGAAATATCAGTCGCTCGAAAAATATGCCCGCAATCTTACGCGTCTTGCCAAACAAAAAAAGCTTGATCCTGTCATCGGCCGCGAAGAAGAAGTGCGCCGCGTGATGCAAATTATCTCCCGGCGCACAAAAAACAATCCCGTTCTCATCGGCGAGCCCGGCGTGGGGAAGACCGCCATTGTAGAAGGGCTTGCGCAACGTATTGTCGCGGGGGACGTTCCGGAAAATCTCAAAGAAAAAGAGCTGATCGCGCTTGATCTGGGGGCACTAGTCGCAGGCACAAAATATCGCGGCGAGTTTGAAGAACGATTAAAGACGGTATTGCGTGAGATAGACCGCGCCTCCGGGAAAATACTTCTTTTCATAGACGAACTCCACACGCTTGTGGGAGCAGGGGCAGCCGAGGGGGCTATTGACGCGTCCAATATGTTAAAACCGGCTCTTGCGCGAGGAGAACTTCATGCTATCGGTGCAACAACTATCAAGGAATACCAGAAATATATTGAGCGTGATATGGCGCTCGCGCGCCGTTTTCAGCCGGTATATGTCGAAGAACCATCGCCGGACGATGCGATAGCGATTCTTCGCGGTCTTAAGGAAAAATATGAACTGCATCACGGAATACGGATTTCAGATGATGCGCTTATTGCAGCGGTTCATCTTTCGAGCCGTTATATCACCGATCGATTTTTGCCAGACAAAGCTGTAGACCTTATGGATGAGGCAGGATCATCTTTGCGCCTAGAGATTGATTCAATGCCAACAGAACTTGATAAAGCGCACCGCGAAATCATGCGTCTTGAAATTGAAAAAGAAGCTTTAAAGCGCGAAACTGACGCCCGTACGAAACAGAAAGTGCGCAAAATCCAAAAACAAATAGAAGAGTTGCAGGAACAAACGGAAGGCTTGGAACTCAAATGGAAAAACGAGAAAGAAGCAATAACCAGCATCCGTGCCATGAAAAAAGAGCTTGATAAGCTTCGACAAGATTCTGATGCGGCGGAGCGCGAAGGTAGCCTCGCGAAAGTTGCGGAAATCCGCTATGGCCGTATTCCAACACTTGAGCGTACGGTGCGCTTGGATGAGGAGCGTTTGCAAAAATTGCAAGCATCACGCCATATCTTGAAAGAACGCGTTACAGAAGAAGATATTGCCCAAGCAGTTTCCCGTTGGACGGGCGTTCCGATAACACGCATGCTTGAGGAAGAAGCGGAAAAACTCCTTAACATGGAGGAAGTTTTGAGAAAACGCGTTTTGGGACAAGACGAAGCAATCACAAAAGTTGCGCAAGCCATCCGCCGTTCTCGGGCAGGCATTGCTGAAGAAGACCGGCCTGTCGGGTCCTTTATGTTTTTGGGTCCTACGGGTGTGGGTAAAACAGAGCTTGCGCGCACGCTTGCAGAATTTCTCTTTAACGACGAAAAGTCGCTCATACGCGTGGATATGTCCGAGTACATGGAGCGTCATACCGTTTCAAAATTTATCGGCTCGCCACCCGGCTATGTGGGGCATGAAGAAGGTGGGCAACTTACCGAGCTAATACGCCATCGGCCCTATTCGGTAGTGCTGTTTGATGAAATTGAAAAAGCGCATCCCGAAGTATTTAATATTATGCTTCAGGTGCTTGACAACGGCCGCCTCACTGACGCCAAAGGCCGCCATGTAAATTTCAAAAACACGGTTATCATTATGACCTCAAACATCGGCTCCGAATATGTACGCGAAATGGAGCGGCTCGGTTTTAGCACAGAAGAAGAAACTTCCAACGCACGGCGCGAAGAAGACCTTAAGACAAAGATCCGACAAGCCCTGGAACAAAATTTCCGTCCGGAATTTTTGAACCGGCTTGATGAAATGATCATTTTTAACAGTTTGCCTCCAGACATATTGAGCGGTATCGTACAAATTCAGCTCGACCGTGTTGAGCGGCGACTTAAACATAAGGAAATTTCACTCAAAGTAAGCGCGGAGACGCGCAAATTCCTCGCGAGAGAAGGGTATGATCCGCATTACGGCGCGCGCCCATTAAAACGCTATATACAAACACATATTCTAAACACACTTTCCGAACATATTGTAGGTAATAAAGTAAAAGCAGGGGATACCGTGTGTGTGGAGGTTCGCAATGGTCAGCTTGTCTTGGAATTGTATCAAAAGAAACAGAAACGAACTGCAGAGAAAAAGGAAGAACTAGCCGGCACGGCGGTTGTTGTTGGTTCGTAGCTCTCGCGGGTGACAATTGAAAATTTTTTGGCGATTTTTTCTCATAATTTGGGTAGGTAGACCCGTAGGGGGCGGGGGTTGACTGTAAATCAACTGTCTTAAATGGCCCCGTGAGTTCGACTCTCACCCTGCCCACAAAAATCTGCTTGTTCCCGCTCTAAACGAGCGGAGGCGGCGGGGCGGAGCGAATTGGATTTTTTCAGGAATTTTTGCTAAAATAGTTTCTAACGTGGTTGTAAAGCCTCCTTATGATCGGTTGGCCCAAATCTCCTAAAGAATAGTTCAAGTAAAAGGGCTTGAAATTCTAATTCACCTTATGTATACTATTGTCATAGCAAGTGTTCATCTTTTCTTGTCTCCTTACAGGTAAAGTGCGGGTCGACTTGCTGCATATGTGTAACTTATATATAAAAAGTATCTAGTATGGCTACAAAATTGTATGTCGGCGGGCTGCCTTACACGACAGACCAGCAGGCTCTGGAAGACTTGTTTAGCAAAGCTGGCATGGTATCTTCCGCTACGATTATAACCGACAAAATGACAGGCCGATCAAAGGGATTCGGTTTTGTGGAGATGGCGAGCGAAGAAGATGCCCAGAACGCCATTACCATGTTCAATGGGAAAGATTTTGAAGGACGCAACATTACGGTAAACGAAGCACGTCCCATGGAGACGCGTCCTCCGAGCCGCGGTGGCGGCTTCAATCGGGGTGGCAACAGTAACAGTAGGGGAGGTTACGGCGGAGGCCGCGGAAACGACAGTAACCGCAGAAACAGCTGGTAACTAAAATAAGATAAAACAAAAAGTGCGGCTTCTGTCGCGCTTTTTGTTTTTCGGTATGTAAAGAATCATTGTAATACAGGTTAGAATGTGTAAGGGTTATAAGTAATATGTGCCGTTGTAGCTCCCGCCAGAAGGGCGAGGCTCGCTCCGACGTGGTCGGAGCGGCAGCGGTAGACCTGCCCGCCACAGCCAAAGCCCACGTAGCTCAGTTGGTAGAGCAACTCCATGGTAAGGAGTAGGTCCGCGGTTCAAATCCGCGCGTGGGCTGTGGCTTTGGCAGGCGGGGTAACATAGTCTTGAGTATTACATCATAGTAAGGTATGGTGGTCTACAAGGTAATCCCGTCATTCGACGGGATGCTCAAAAAATATATTCGCTAACGCTCATTATTTTTTGGCACATGTCACAAGATAATCTTATAAAACTTCAGTGTTCCGCGTGCAAGCGCGTGAACTATTGGTCGAGCAAAAACCGCCGCAAAGTTGAGCGGAAAATTGAGTTGTCTAAATATTGTCGCTGGTGCAAAAAACATACAAAGCATAAAGAATCAAAAAAATAATAGCGCGTCGGGATTGTAAGATTCAAAAAAACAGGTATAATCTATATATCTGTTTTTTGTTGGGGGTATAGTGAAATGGCTAGAATTCTGGTCTCCAACCCCGCAGCTGCGGGGCGAATCCTATTATGCACTTTGTCTATATTTTAAAAAGTGGTAAAGATGATAAGCTGTATATTGGTTCTACAGAATCTTTAGAAAGAAGACTGAAAGAACATAATACAGGAAGGGTCCGCTCAACAGCATACCGACGACCACTTACAGTTGTATACACAGAAAAATTTGGAACAAAAAAAGAAGCACTGCAACGAGAAAAATATTTTAAAGGAGGAGGTAAAGCACGAAAATTGCTTGGAGAATTAATCGAGGGTCTGTAGTTTTAATGGTAAAACATCGGTCTCCAAAACCGAGGTTCCTGGTTCAAGTCCAGGCAGACCCGCCGAAGATCTCCAACCCCGCAGCTGCGGGGCGAATCCTAGTGGGCCCGCCAGGGCGTTTCCAGAACTGCCGATATCCGCATATGGAAATCATTGCGGATTTTTTGTATACTAACTTTGAATTACAAAACTCATATAAAAATCCCCCTTCATCCCCCTTTTCCAAAGGGGGACATACGCTCCTCCCTTTGGAAAAGGGAGGTTGGGAGGGATTTCGTAATTCAAAGATACTAAATGAATACTATGGACCTTGCGGATTATCTTATACAAAAGGGGGTGTTAAAGACGCCACGCATCGTAGAGGCGTTCCGAGATATTCATCGGGTGGATTTTTTGCCGGAAGATGAACGCCCACTCGCAGATGTTGACGAGGCGCTTCCTATCGGCCAAGGGCAGACTATATCTCAGCCTTACACGGTAGCATTTATGCTAGAACTTTTGCAGCCCAAGCCTGGACAGTATATCCTTGATGTTGGGTTTGGTTCCGGCTGGCAGTCGTCGCTTCTTGCACATATTGTCACAAACAACAAACAGACAGTCGGGCGTGTGTTTGCGATTGAACGTTTAGCAAACCTGTGTGCGTTTGGCAAGAAGAACATCGCGAAATATAATTTTATTACCAGCGGTGTTGTGGAGACATATTGCCGCGACGCAGTGGGGGAGCTGTCGGATGTGGCAAAATCTGCGGAAGGATTTGATAGTATTATAGCCGCGGCTTCTCTGCACGCTTTCGCTGACGAAAAAAACATTCCGTCCGCGTGGAAAAAACATCTCAAATTTGGAGGCAAAATCGTGATGCCAATAGGCGAATCGCTGTGGGTGTTTACCAAACAAAAAAACGGCTCGTTTGAAAAAAAAGAACATCCCGGTTTTGTATTTGTACCGCTTGTGATTTCAAAGAAAAAAAACAAACAAGTCTTATTGTTTAGCAAACTCAAACAGACTGTTTCAAAGCCGTCTTTTTTTCTGTCATTCCTCGTCACATTCATACTAGGTATCGTTGCGGCACTGCTATTTTTAGCCACACCGCCGCCGAACGGTTCTTTTCCCAAAGAAGTAACTATTCCGCGTAATTTTTCGGCGCGAGAGGTGGCAGAGTTGCTTGCCAAAGAAGGTATCATTCGGTCTGAATCCCCTGTATTGTTTTTGCTTCTTGTGCGCGGTGAGCTTAGAAAAATCCAAGCAGGAACGTATTTTTTTGAGCATCCCGAGTGGGTGCATGCGGTTGCGGCAGAAATTACTGACCCCAAAACTCATAAAATAGTGGCTATCCGTATAATGGAAGGCTCTACCCTGCGCGGCATTGCGGCGCAATACGAAGAACGCGGCGTATTTGTGCCCGCGGAGTTTTTTAAAGTTACCGGCATGCCGGGAATGGATTGGCGCGCTTCAAACGAAGAAGTACCGAATTATTCCGATCTGATAACACAATTTCCGTTTCTTGCCGAACGCCCACCCACCGCAACACTGGAAGGCTTTCTTCTTCCGGATACCTACGAGTTTTTCGACAACGTAACCCCCGGCGAGGTTGTGTTTAAAATGCTGCAAAATTTCCAATCAAAACTAACGAAGGCAGGCTTATTTGAAGAGATAAAAAACCGCGGGTTGTCACTCTACGAAGCGCTGACTCTGGCATCCCTCCTTGAACGCGAAGCAATTCATTATGAAGACAAACGTATCATTGCGGGCATCATCCAAAATCGTCTCAAGAAAAATATGCCTCTTCAAATAGATGCCTCTCTCATGTATGTAACCGGACGCGGCAGTTTGCTTCTTACAAAAGATGATCTTGAATCGGACTCGCCTTACAACACCTATACGCAAAAGGGTTTGCCGCTAGGACCCATCGCAAACCCGGGAATTGATTCTATAAAAGCCGCACTTAATCCACAGGAAACCTCTTATTTTTATTATCTTTCGGATCGCCACTATACCATTCATTACAGTACGACGTTTGAAGAACACAGACAAAAGAAAGTACTCTATATTCCGTGACGGTAAGTTCTATTCAATTATGCCTCCTCCAAGCACTTCGCCTGCTTTTGAGTAAAACACCGCTGACTGCCCGGGTGTAACCGCGCGCTGCGGTTGCGCGAAGCGCACGCGGATTGACGCGGATGTAACGCGGACTTTCGCAGAAAAAAATTCTGCGCTGTCCTCCATGCTGTCTGCGTAATTCTGCGCTTCAATTCTGCATGATTGAAGAGGCTGCCGGTAGCGGATGCGCCCAAGGCATTGTAATGGTAATTTCGGCTGCTCGCCAGAAATCCAGCTTACATCGAAAACTGCGCATTCACTCTTAAAAAGCTCTGGAGAATCATCAGATGCAACAACTAATGTATTTGTTTCTAGATTTTTATCTGCGACGTATACTGGTTCTCTTTTTCCCATAATTCCTGATTCATAATTCTTAATTCCGATGCGTTGTCCTATCGTATAAAACTCCGTGCCATCATGCGTGCCGACTGCCGTTCCATCAGTGGCAACCACAACTCCTTCTCGAACAGGCAATTGCGCGCGCAGAAATTTTCCAAAATTAAGTTCTCCCACAAAACAAACGCCTTGCGAATCTTTACGGTCCCAGTTTGGCAAGCCGAATTTTTTTGCAAGCTGTCGCACGTGCAGCTTTGTATAGCCGCCGATAGGGAAGATGCAGTGCTGCAACTGCCTCTGCGTGAGAGTCCATAGAAAGTATGATTGGTCTTTATTAATATCAAGTGCAATTTTCAATTTATAATTTTCAATTTTTAGAAATTTGAAATTTGAAATTTGAAATTCCGGCTCGCGCCGGATATAGTGTCCCGCTCCGACGCTTTTGGTCGGAGCTCCGACCAAAAGCGTCGGAGTCGCCTGTAACCTCACATAATGACCAGTAGAAATATAATGCGCGCCGGCGCGTCTTGCTGCATCAAGAAACACACCAAACTTTATGTCCTTATTGCACATAATATCTGGGTTTGGTGTTCTACCCGCGGCGTACTCGCGGATAAGATATGACGCGACGTTTGTTTCGTACACAGCGCGAAAATCCCATACCGCAAAAGGGATGCCAAGATGAGAAGCCGCTCGCGCTGCCATCTGCCGATTTTTCGGTTCAGAGCATTCCATTCCTTTTGGAACCCACTCGCGCATAAATACGCCAGATACGTCATATCCTGTTTTTTTAAGAAGCGCTGCTGCCACCGACGAGTCAACCCCGCCAGACATCGCTACAAATACTTTTTTTCTTTTGTTGCTTGCATTCACGCTGGTACATTATAGTATTAGTAGTGGCATAGTCAACTAACGTATTAAAACCATGACGCGGAAATTGTTAGTTGCTCTTATGGTCCTCGTTCTGGGCGGCGGGGGAATATATCTCATGGTTCGAGATGGGGATTCATCAGAAACAAAAGACGAAACCATTGAAGCCCAGCCAGTTGTCCAACTAGATCCTTTTGTCGAGAGCGAGCATGAACAGCTCATAGAAGGCGAGACGTCAAAAACAAAGCGGTATGTAAACACTGCGTATTATTTCACGTTTGAATATCCGGCAGATATGAAAATTAGTTCATTTGGCGAGGGTGAAGAAAGTAATGTCATCCTCATAGAAGATCCCGCGACAGACAAAGTAAACCGCAGTTTTCAGATATTCATGAATCCGTTTGACGAGGATATAGCGGTTATGACGCCCGCGCGTCTCCGCAGGGATATTCCCAATCTTGTTATAGACAACCCGCAGGAGGTGGTACTGGGTGATGGCACTCGTGCGCTGATAGCGCTTTCGAACGACCCGACGCTCGGCCGCACGCGCGAAGTTTGGATTATCTCAGACGGCATATTGTATCAAATTACCGCGCGTGAGGAAGCAGATCCATGGATCGCGGAAGTAATGAAGTCATGGAAGTTTTTATAGTATTGACAAATAGTAGTTTATGTAGTAATATGGACATGGACGGACCTGAAAAATCTAAAAAAAGAGGGAGGTTTAGAGACATGGACATAACAACTCTGAAAGAATCAGCCTCTGATCCTTACTGGGATGATGAGGCGAGTAAATCTATCTATCCTTTTCCCTTGCCGCTTAATGATCGTTTTCTGCTCGAAGGCAAGGAAATTGCAAAAGGCAATCCAGCAGATGAGACGTATGTCATTGAACCATTTGTACTCGCAACCAGTCCGGAGTCGCACATTGGCCCATTCAAACACGCACGGGATTTCCTTGTTCCTCAAGGGACATTGGTTCTCGCCGTGGCGGATGGAATCATAATTGAGGTGCAAGAAAACTGCGATCAATGGGGAGACAGCCCAGAATTTCGCGACTACCTCAACTATCTCACGCTCCAGCATGAAAATGGTGAGTTCTCTCAATACTGTCACTTATTGAAGGGGGTTGTAAGTCAACTCGGTCTGCATGTTGGTAGTCATGTTAGTAAAGGAGACTGTATCGGAGCGACCAGCATGTCGGGCTGGATGGATAGAGCCCATCTCCACTTTATCGTGTTTCGGCACGACACCAATCCTAAAAACTCTTTTGGCTTCAAAAGTTTGAAGGTTAGTTTCAATACGGACTTATAAGACCGAGCAATCGGTCTTTTCTTTTGGATTGATAGTGAGCTTCATTTCATTGAGTGATATTGTATCTATCAATTTTTTCTTATACTATTTCATCAGACACACTTGAGCATATTTTGACATAGGAGGTCCTGAAATGAAAGAACTTTTTACGCCGTTAGGAATTGATCACCTTGTGGTGGCATGCAATGACAATGTGTTTTGGAGTTCCCAACTTGAACGATTGGGGTTTATACGCGTATGCGCGAAAACTCGTAATGAATATGACGAATTTTTTGGCATTGGACTCCAACTTGGTAATGTAAACATATTCTTGGTGGATCCCAAAACACAACGATTTGAGAAAGGGTGCATAAATACATTTTTGGATCGAGGCAATATGCAGGTGGTGGAAGTCGGCATTCGGGTCGACAGCATAAGAAAAGCAAACGAGGAATGCGTTAAACGGAATCTGTCCCCATTGATTCCCGAATGTTATTTCGGAGATACGTTTGGAGACTGTGTTGCGGCACTATTTCGCTTTTCAACTCTTTCGTCATTTCAGTATAAATTTGTAGAAAGGCGAGAACCTTTTTGTCCGGGAGTAGACCATATTGCTATTGCCGTAGATCATCTTGAACGCTGGGTGAACCACTATAAATTCTGGGGATTTGAAGTGGAGTACACACCGCAAGGAAAAGAGGAGGGCCTGGTTGAAGGGAAAAAATCCGCAATGAGAACATGCGCCCTCCGGAGAGACGGTTGGGCAGTTGCACTTGTGAAAGGAGTGGATCAAAAACGAATATCGCAGATCACGACCTATCTTCGCATGCATGGCAGGCATTCTATACACCACGCAGCACTTCTTTTTACGGACATCGAACAAAAGGTTGAATCCTACCTGCAATCAGGTGTTCAATTTCGGCTAAGCAAAGTCCCTGCTTTGCCAACAGAGCCGATTACCGCACGACATGTTTTTCATTATGGAGAGGATTATGGAGGTTCCTTGCTTCAGTGTTTTATGAAACCATTCGCAAGAAAGCAGGGAAAGGGAGGATTCTTTTTTGAGCTCATTAAGCGATTGTCGGAACAGCCTAAAATAGGCAAACAAGCATTTGATGATTCTACAGTCAGGGGTCTCCTTGAATCTATTGAGAGAGAAGAAGTGGCCGGTGACCGCGGTCTCATATTTTCTTCAGCCTAACCATATATATGTCTAACACTAGCAGCACCCCCGCGTGGGTGCTTTTTTTGGACAAACCAGAAAAAATCTGCTTAAATGGCAATATGAATTCCAGCGATATCCGAAGACGATTTTTAGAATTTTTCAAATCGCGCGGGCATGCCATTGTGCCTTCCTCATCGCTTGTTCCGAATGATCCAACCACTCTTTTTACTTCAGCTGGCATGCAACCAATGGTTCCCTATTTATTGGGAAAGAAACATCCATCTGGATTACGAATTGTAAATTCGCAGCGTTGTTTCCGTTCTCAAGATATTGAAGAGGTGGGAGACAACCGACATGATACGTTTTTTGAAATGTTAGGGAATTGGTCTTTTGGTGATTATTTTAAAAAAGAGCAGCTTGCGTGGATGTTTGAATTTCTCACGAAAGAATTAGGGCTGGATCCATATAAACTTTATGTAACAGTATTTTGCGGTAATGAAATTATACCGCGCGATGCCGAATCCATGATCCTCTGGAAAGATTTGTTTAAGTCCGTGGGAATTGAAGCGAAAGACGTGGAAGATTCAGAAGCAAAAGGCATGCAGGGCGGTAGAATTTTTTATTATGGAGAAAAGAAAAATTGGTGGTCGCGCGAGGGATCGCCAAAGGATATGTCTGTCGGAGAGCCAGGAGGACCCGATTCAGAAATGTTTTATGAATTTTCTGATGTGGTACATAATCCGACGTATGGACCCTATTGTCATGTGAACTGCGATTGCGGGCGTTATATGGAAATCGGCAACAATGTATTTATGGAATATATCAAGAATGTTGATGGCTCTTTTTCACAATTGCCTGCAAAAAATGTAGACTTTGGCGGCGGTTTGGAACGAATGGTCGCGGCTACACGCAACGACCCGGATATTTTTAATACGGATCTCTCTCGTCCGTTGATAGAATTTATTGAGAAAACTGCGGAAAAAAAGTATGAGGGTGCGGATGCACGGAGCATGAGGATTATCGTTGATCATGTTAAGGCGGCAACTATGCTTATTGCGGACGGTGTATTGCCTTCCAACAAAACGCAGGGCTATATTTTACGGCGTCTGATTCGTCGGGCTGTACGATTTGGGCGCATACTAGGTATTCAAGAACATTTTATGGAGCAGATATCGAAGCGCGTTAGTTCACTTTATCGCGATGTCTATCCAGAGCTTCCACAAAAAACTGATCACATTGCAATGGTTTTGCGAGATGAAGAAACAAAATTTAGCGCCACTATTTCCCGTGGACTCAAAGAAATTGAAAAACTGACAGAATTGGACGGTACGAGCGCGTTTCGTCTCTACGAAAGCTACGGTTTTCCATTTGAGCTTACGGAAGAAATCGCACGGGAGCGAGGACAGCAAATAGCATATGGCGAATTTAAAAAAGCTTTTGAGAAACATCAAGAAATCTCTCGTGCCGGCACCGAAAAAAAATTCGGAGGCCATGGATTACTGCTGGACACGGGCGAGCTTAAAGCAGCCAATGAAGAGGAGCTCAATACCGTTACGCGGCTTCACACCGCTACCCATCTCTTGCAGGCGGCTTTGCGCAAAGTACTAGGAGACGAGGTACGGCAGATGGGTTCTGATATCACAGCTGAACGCACGCGGTTTGATTTTTCGTTTGAGCGGAAAGTTACTAAAGAGGAACTCGAACAGATAGAACACATAGTAAACGAAGTTGTGCAACGCGACTATACCGTAGAGGCAAAAAAAATGCCCTACGAAGAAGCCATAAAAACCGGTGCGCTCTATGTTTTTTCCGCCAAAGGCGGATCCGCCTCTGGCGGACCAAAAAAATATCCGGAAGAAGTGAACGTATACAGTGTCTATGATTTGAAAAGCGGGGAGGTATTTTCGCGAGAATTTTGCGGCGGTCCGCATGTTAAGCGCACAGGAGAAATCGGACATTTCCGAATAATAAAAGAAGAGAGCAGTAGCGCAGGGGTACGCCGTATACGAGGGGTTGTCGAGAATTAGGAAGTTTTCCGCTCGAGGCGGATCCGCCTTTGGCGGAAAAATCATCAAAGAAGAATCATCATCCGCGGGCGTGCGGCGGATATGGGCAACAATACAATGAAAATTGTAAATTGAAAATTATCTTTGTATACTATACGTATGCTCTTCGGCAACAAGAGGGGAACAACAAACAGTATTGCTTTTGACTGTGGAACTTCTAGCGTTCGCGCTTCGTTATTGTCATACGCGAGCACGGGTTCCGGCGAAAAACCGACGGTAACACAAGTAATCCGCGTGCCATTTGATGTTACGGAGTATATAGATGCACATATTCTCCGCCGCCGCACCTGGGATGGCATGCGGCGCACTTTGGAACAAATTCCAAAAAACTATCGTCCGAAACACATTGTTGTTGGCTTATCATCGCCGTTTTACATAGCAAAAACATCTCGGATCACGCGTGAACGTACTACCCCCCAACAACCCATCACAACGACAGAACTAGAAGCGCTGATTTCCCATGGGAAATCTATGTTTACGGAAGAAACAGTGGGGCACACCGGCGGACACGCAATTACTATTTTTAATACGATGTTTCTTAAAACGTATGTCAACGGCTACCGCACACCCCAGCCAGTCGGCACCGAAGGAAAAATAATAGAAACGTATCTTCGACTTGAAGGAACCACCGAACAACTGTATCAAGATTTTACAGGCTTTTTTTCAAATATATTTCCTGACTCACTCATGCATCTAGTTTCCATCCCGACAGCAAACTACTACGCGTTGAGATCAATACTAGATTCCGAGAATGGGTTTTTGTTGATTGATATCGGTGGGGAAATAAGTGATGTTTCTCTTATCGTGTATGGCATACTAGAGCGCGTTGTGACAATGCCGCTTGGAAATAACACATTCCTGCGTCAAGCAGCTTCTTTGTTTGGTATATCCGTATCCGACGTGTTATTTCTTGTACGCCGCTATTCAGAACATACCCTTGACGAAAAACAAAAACGGCGTCTCGATCCGCTTATCGAAGATTTTAGAAACATGTGGCGAGCGCGCTTGATGATTGTTTTTGAACAATATGCGAAAAACTATGAGATACCGCCGCATATACTGTTTACAGGTGGAGGTACTTTTACGTTTGGTACAGATATGCTGTCGCAAGATTTTCTGCGCGGTGTTGCTCCCCAAAAAAATATTTCCATTTCACTCGCCACCCCCGCACTTATGGACACGCGATTTGCAAAACATCCTTTTGGCAACCAAAGTGATTTTGGGCTTGCGTGCCTTTCATTGCTTTGGGCAGAAGGTATTCTATAATAGAGATAGGCTCTAATCATGTCGAACGATCCAGACCTCACAAATAAACCCCGCACGCTGTCTATTCCTACCGATCCTGCGTCGGGCAAATTTATCGTGTCTGACATCTTGCCTCCTCGCGCGTCAAACATACGCGTTGCCGCAAGCCGGACATTCGACGACGTTCCCCATAAAAAACCGGCGCCTCCTCGCGCGACTCCCAAACCCAAGTCCTCTGGGCATCCAATACACACACAAACAAAGCCATCTGGCGCAGGAAACGAAAGCGCGCTTGATATGTGGTTTCGCAAAGAACAAACAACCCGCACAAAACATGAGACAAGTTCGGCTTCCTCCAAACAGTCTCATCTGCATTCGCCGGTAAAACTTCGTTTTTTCTTAGTGTTCGTGTCTATTTTTGCGATTCTCCTTGCAAGCGGTGTCGGCGCTTCATACTTTTTTTCGCGCGTCACTGTCAATGTTATTTTGAAATCGTCCTCGTATGACTTCAGTAAGGAACTGTCGGTTATGGTTACTCCCACCCACGAAGACACACTTGCGGGCGAGCTTATTGAACTTTCGGATACGGCAACACAAACATTTACTGCTACCGGCCATACTGATGTGCGCGCGAAGGCAAAAGGCATAATCAGTATTTACAATGCTTTCAACACGCAGCCGCAGGTGTTGGTGGCCAACACGCGTTTTGAAACGCCTGACGGTAAGATCTACCGCATCAAGGAATCTGTTACCATTCCGGGAGCGGTTGTTGAAAACGGCTCGCTTTCACCACGATTGGTTGAGGCCACCATTTTCGCTGACCAACCTGGCGAAGAATACAACCATGATCTCACTGATTTTACTATTCCGGGGTTTAAAAACTCCCCGCGTTTCAAAGGGTTTTACGCGCGCTCAAAAACGCCTCTTGAAGGAGGATTTGTCGGCAAAGCGACAATTGTTACACAAAACGATATTGATCAAGCGCGAGAATCTCTTGAGCAAGCGTTACGTACAAAAATTTCTGAAAATATTACCAATGCCGCACCCGAAGGATTTTTATTGCTTGAGGGAGCGTCTGAAATTACTGTTACCGGAGAATCTATTACCGCAGAGGCCGGAGACGTAACAGATTCTTTTGCCGGAACAGTAACTATTGCAGCCCGAGCTCTTGTATTTAAGATGAGTGATCTTGATAATTTACTTATAAAAATTGCTGGACTGGATCCCCAACAAGTAACGCTGGTACACAACGATGAACTCACTACATCAATTGTTCGTCGGACTATAGAGAAAGGATCCATGCTGATTCGCGTTGAAGGAAATGGGCGGTTTGTGTGGAATCTTAATGCTGCAGACCTTGCAAGAGAGTTGGCACTAAACGGCAAACCAAACACCCTTGATGACATATTTCGGCAATACGAAGCAATTAAGCAGGCACAAGTGCGATTTTCTCCTTCCTGGATACGTTCTGTTCCCAAAAACCCTGAACGTATCGTAATTCAGCAGACCTACTAACGGGGTTGACTTATTTGACCGATTCAGCTAGTATATCCTTTATAGTAGCCTCGGAAGGGGATATTTATGTCTAAAAATTCTAACGTTATTTTAAAAGAAGGTATTGTTATAGAGACTCTTCCCAATACAACATTCCGTGTGCGTCTGGATGATGGGGAAGAACTTATGGCACATTTGGGTGGGAAAATGCGTCTTCATCATATTCGGGTATTACTGGGAGACCGCATTTCTCTTGAAATAAGTACCTACGATATGACCAAAGGAAGAATAATTAGAAGACTATAAGATAGGCGCTAGGAAATTAGGCTCTAGGCTTTAGGAAAAAACAAATCCTATTCTGCCTAGTGCCTAGTGCCTAGTGCCTAGCGCCTAATATGAAAGTCCGCGCATCAGTAAAAAAAATCTGCAGTAAATGCAAACATGTCCGCCGAAAAGGTCGGTTGTATGTCATATGCGAAACAAAAAAGCATAAGCAGAGACAAGGATAACACTAGACGCTGGAATCTAGATGCTGGAAGCTGGAAGATGCTTTTTTTCCAAATCCAGCCTCTAGCCTCCAGTTTCTAGCTTCTAGACTATGGCTCGTATAGCAGGGGTAAGCATTCCCGACAACAAAAAAATTACGATAGCCCTTACGTATGTGTACGGCATTGGCGCCGCGCGCGCGAATGAAATTATTCAGTCCGCGCGTGTCGATACCAATAAACGCACAGCTAACTTGTCGAGCGACGAATGGTCGCGTATCCGCGAAATTATTGAAAAAAACTACAAAGTCGAGGGTGACCTCCGAAGAGATACGGCCATGCATATAAAACGCCTGAAGGACATTGGCACCTACCGCGGAATACGGCACTTGAAAGGCCTGCCGGTACGAGGACAGCGTACACGCACAAACTCCCGCACGCGCAGAGGTAACGTTCGCCGCACGACCATAAGCGGAAAACGATCGGTGGATAAAAAATAATGGGAAAAAAACGGATAATTAAAAAGGGTGATACCGCCTCGCCGGAATCGGCGGCGACTCTGGCTCTAAAAAAGAAAATTAAGCGCAAGGTTGCGCGCGGTTTTGTGTATATCAATTCAACATATAATAATACTATTATCACATTTACAGATGAGACGGGGGGTGTTATATTTTCAGGTAGCGCGGGGTCAATGGGGTTCTCTGGCGCAAAGAAAGGCACACCGTATGCCGCATCAAAAGTGGCAGGGCTTTTAACAGAACGCGCGCAGGCAATAGGCCTACAGGATGTCAGTGTATTTGTGCGCGGCATTGGCGCGGGGCGTGAATCAGCTATTCGGTCATTGGCCAGCAGCGGATTGGTTATTCATATGATAAAAGATATTACACCCATACCATTTAATGGCCCGAAACTTCCAAAAGTACGCAGAGTTTAAAACAGTATAGTAAGTACTCAACTGAACAATGGATTCCAAATGTAAAATCTGTCGCCGCGCCGGAGAAAAGCTCTTTTTGAAAGGGGACCGTTGTTTTACGCCCAAATGCGCTGTCGCGCGAAAACCATATCCGCCAGGCGTCCACACGCGCCCTTCGCGCCGCGGGCTTTCTGAATTTGGCATGCAGCTGCGGGAAAAACAAAAACTTCGCAATCTCTACCAAATACGTGAAGCGCAGTTTAGCAATTATGTCCACAAAGCAATGGCCTCAAAAGGAGCTGACGCCGCAGACGCACTTTTGCAATCCCTCGCGCTCAGATTGGACAACATGGTATTTCAAGCCGGTTTTGCGCAGTCGCGCAGCGTCGCGCGTCAAGTAGTAAGTCATGGCCACGCGCGTGTAAACGGACGAAAAACCACTATTCCGTCGTATGCCCTGCGCGTGGGAGACACTGTTACGCTTTCTGACCGCATATGGAAATCTGCCGTAATGAAAAACATCGAGCCCGTGCTTCAAAAATATGTGCCGCCTGCATGGATTATCCTCGATGGCGATCGAAAAACAGCCACCATATCCGCACATCCCGAAACAAAAGACCAGGTATCGTTTAATACAAAATTAATTATTGAATACTATGCACGCTAATACGCCTACTATATTATTGTCGTCACGGCCTCGTATTATTTCTTCTTCCAAAACCAAAGGAATCTTTGAGATAGACGGTCTCTACCCGGGTTATGGCATTACAGTAGGCAATGTGCTTCGACGCATATTGCTTTCATCTTTGCCGGGAGCCGCCGTTACCCAAGTTAAAATCGACGGCATACAACATGAATTTTCAACTATTCCCCATGTACGCGAAGATGTGATTACCATTTTGCTCAATATCAAAAAACTTCGCTTCCATATGCACACCGATGAGCCGCAACATATTGAAATTGCGGCGCAGGGGACAAAAAACATTACAGGCAAAGATCTGAAAGTTCCTTCCATGCTTGAAGTGGTAAATCCCGATTTGCATATAGTTTCCCTCACCGACAAACAGGCAAAATTCAACGCAGAGCTGATAGTGGAATCAGGGTTAGGATATGTATCGCGTGAAGTCGCTCACCATGAGAAAGTTGAAGTCGGTATGATGACAATTGACGCGCTATTTAGCCCCATGCGCCGCGCTCATTACGAAGTGGAAAACATGCGCGTGGGCGACCGCACCGACTACAATCGCCTGCGCCTTACGATAGAAACAGATGGCACCCTATCGCCGGAAGACGCGTTCCAGAAAGCGGCGGAAATTGCTGTACAGCAGTTTTCAGCGCTTGTCGGAAATTTCAGCGCAAGTAGCGATGAAGCCACCTCTCCCCGTTCCGTTGAAATGCACGCAAATGAAGATGAATCTTCCGTAGAAAGCGAACAACAAAGCGCGCTCGAAAGCGAAAATGACGAAATGGATTATAGCAAGGTGAAGATCGAGGATCTCCGCTTGCCTTCCCGTACTATCCACGCGCTGCACGAACATGGCATCAAGACGGTGGGAGGACTCATGCGTCGCGACGCGGAAGCTTTGAGTAAAATCCCCGGTATTGGTGACAAAGCTATATTAGAAGTTAAGCGAGCGCTTGGCAGTATGGGACTTACATTAAAATAGGCTTTAGGAGGTTAGGCTCTAGGCTTTAGGAAAAAATTCCTAATTCTAGCGCCTAACGCCTAGTGCCTAACGCCTAGACAATGCCTTACAACGCGCAAACATCAAAATTAAAGCGTGCACGCAATCAACGGCGGGCTGTGTTAAAATTGCTTGCGGCAAGTTTGGTGTTGCATAAGAAAATCAAAACTACCCACGCAAAAGCAAAGTCTGTTCGACCATTCATTGAGCGCCTTGTCACGGTGGCAAAACGCGACTCGCTGGCTTCTCGTCGGTACGTAGCGCGTTTTCTCCCGCCAACAGCAATACGCCCGTTGCATGAACTTGCAGTCGGGTACAAAGACCGTGCGGGCGGTTATGTGCGCATTGTAAAAACCATACCGCGAAGAGTTGATAATACCAAAATGGCTTTTATTGAGTTTGTATAAATAGATTCTAGGAATTAGGCTCTAGGCTTTAGGAAAAATAAATCATGTTTTTCTTAAATCTAATGCCTAATGCCTAAGGCCTAGTGCCTAATAACTATGTACACAATAGACGCAAAAGGAAAGATTCTAGGGCGCGTAGCAACCGACGCGGCGCGCATTTTATGCGGCAAACATACTCCCGCGTATGAGCCGCATCATGCACCGCGCCACAAAGTGCTTATTATCAACGCCTCTGGCATCCGTGTTTCAGGCAACAAACAAACCGCAAAAATATATAAGCGTTTTTCCGGCTATCCCAGCGGCTTAAAAGAGACTTCATTTGAACAGGTATTGGCAAAAAGTCCCCGGAAAGTTATTGAACATGCGATCCGCGGTATGTTGCCAAAAAACAGGCTCCGCGCGCGCATGATGAAAAACCTTACGGTACATAGTAGCGAGTAATTACGCACATACTAAACAATGACTACATCCGCAAAAAAGAAACAAGAAAAACCAGAGGCGTACAAACAAGGCACCGGGCGGCGGAAAACCGCCATTGCGCGCGTGCGTATTTTTTCCGCCAAAGGCGGATCCGCCTCGGGCGGAGAAAAAGGCGCAGGAATCACCGTAAATGATAAAGAGTACCATGATTATTTCGCGACTGAACCTCTAGCGCAGATAGTGCTGAAGGCTTTGTCTGTTCTGCAGCTCGACGGAAAAATAAAAGTTACCGCGCATGTCTCGGGTGGGGGCATTCACGCCCAAGCCCAGGCTGTGCGCCATGGCATTGCGCGCGCGCTTGTGGCACACAACCCCGACTACCGTAAAAAACTTCGCGACAACAACCTCCTCACACGCGACCCGCGGATGAAAGAACGCCGCAAATTCGGCCTCAAAAAAGCCCGCCGTGCCCCCCAGTGGAGCAAACGGTAGGTGGATATTGACTCATAGTTTTAGACCATGATATCATAAAAGACATGAACACTATCACTATCTCAAAAAATGAAATAAAAAAAGGGGGGGTGGTTATTCTTCCTCTTAAAGAATATCAGAAACTCCGCGAGCAAGCAGTTCCTACGTATTATTTGCAAGGGAAAGAAGCAAAAGAGCTGGATACATTGGTTGAAGAAGGATTGAAAGAGTATTATGACGGGAAGACTACCAGCGCAAAATCGCTAGATGAAGCGCTGAAAATGCATGGAAAGAAAAATAAGAGAAGTTAGATACTCTACGAAGTTCCTGAAGCATGCGGCACGGTTGCCAAAAGAGATTATTCAGAGAGCAGGGAATAAAGAAAGAATTTTTCGCGCAGATGTTTTTGATCCGCGATTAAATACGCACAAACTCCACGGGGAAGAAAAAGATGCCTGGGTGTTTTGGATAAACTATACATATCGCATTAAATTTGTCTTTATTGGCAAAGAAAAGGTTTTGTTTTTAGATATCGGCACTCATACCATTTATATGTAGGCAAGGAACGTTCCTACGCGCGACCCACGGATGAAAGAACGCCGCAAATTCGGCCTCAAGAAAGCGCGAAGAGCCCCGCAGTGGAGTAAACGGTAATATTCGATTAGCACTCTTGACATGAGAGTGCTAGTTTTTTATAATGGGGTTATGATTCAACTTTCCGAACGAGAACAAGGTGTCTTAGAGGCTATTGTGCGCGATTATATTACAAGCGCGATTCCTGTTTCTTCCGAACGTGTTCGCAAAGTGAGTGATATTGATATAAGTTCTGCGACGTTTCGGGCAATTATGGGTGATTTAGAAGATACAGGGTATCTTACCCAGCCGTATACATCCGCCGGCAGAATACCAACCCAGCGGGCATATCGGTACTTTGTAGACAACTGCATTAACAAAAACAATTCCCCCGATGAGGTATTTGTGCGGCTTTTCCAAGAACTTGGTGGATGGAATCTCTGCATGCGTAAAATTACCGCAAGAGCGCATGTATTTGCCGCGGTGCTTGATGACGACGAAGTGACGCATTTTGGAGCAAAGGAAATATTCAAGGAACCCGAATTTCTAAACGACCCCCTGCTTATGCGTTCGTTCGGCTCTCTGATAGATTCGCTTCATGACTTGCTATATGAATACCGCGAAGCAACCCGCGATACCTCGGAACCTCGCGCATTCATTGAACGAGAAAACCCCGTCCGCGCGGCGCGCCGTATGAGTATTGTAGCGTCTCCGCTTCGCGAAAAACGCGGTGTGGTTATTGTGCTGGGGCCTTCACGCATGAACTATGAAGTTGTTATTACTACGCTTCGATCATTATAATAAATTTTATAGTACCTATGGCAGAAGAAGAAACATATATTGATGATACCAGCGGGCATGGCATTGAAGAACCCGAAAACAATAGTTTAATTGAGAAAATAAGCGCGCTGAAGAAAGATCTTGCTCAATGCCGCAAGGAGAAAGAGGAATATCTTTCCGGATGGCAGCGGTGTCAAGCAGATTCTATAAACTTTCGGCAGGAAGAAGAACGCAAGCGGAAAGATTATATTCAGTTTGCGACGCAAGAAATTATTCAAAAACTTATACCCGTGCTTGATGCGTTTGAACACGCATTCAGTGGTAAAGATAAATCAGACCCTTATATACGCGGATTTGGACATATATATGCACAGTTGAGAACAATCCTTGAAGAGTATGGTCTCGAGTTAATCGAGGCAACGGGAAAACCGTTTGATGCGTCTTGCCATGAGGCTCTAGAAAACATACCGGTTGAAAATAAAAACGACGACGGTATAGTTATTGAGGAAGTGGAAAAAGGATATATATTGCATGGGAAAGTAATAAAGCCAAGCAAGGTAAAGGTGGGGGAATACAAAACAACGAATAACGAATGAGAAACGAATATACGAATTTTATTTAATAGTTAATTAACGCCTCTATGTCAAAAATTTTAGGAATTGATCTCGGTACTACCAATTCCGCTATGGCCCTAGTGCAAGCGGGGCAGCCCAAAATTATAGAAAACAAGGAAGGAAACCGTACGACTCCTTCTATGACAGCCATCTCAAAAACAAACGAGCGGCTGGTGGGCCTTCTCGCAAAACGCCAATCTATCACAAACCCAAAAAACACGATATTTTCCGCAAAACGCCTGATCGGCCGCAAGTTCACGGATAAGGAAGTTGAAAAAGACAAAAAACTTCTGCCGTATGAAATTCGTGAAGCATCCGGCGGCGGCGTAGAAATCCGCATGGGAGACCCCTCGAGTGCCTCAGGGCAGGCAAAGTGGTATCGTCCGGAAGAAATCGCCGCGATGATCCTTCAAAAAATGAAGCACGACGCGGAAGAACACTTGGGCGAAAAAATAACGGAGGCAATCATTACCGTACCCGCATATTTCGACGACTCCCAGCGCCAAGCAACGAAAAACGCGGGCGAGATCGCAGGGCTTACCGTAAAACGCATCATCAACGAACCGACCGCAGCTGCTTTGGCATACGGTTTTGATAAAAAGAAAAACGAAAAAATCGTCGTATACGACTTCGGCGGCGGCACGTTTGACGTCTCGGTGCTCGAAATCGGAGACGATACGATAGAAGTGAAAGCAACGGGGGGAGACACCCATCTGGGAGGCGATGACTTTGACCAAATCATAATTAATCATCTCGTTACGGAATTTAAGAAAGAATCCGGCATTGATATCTCCAAAGACCAGCTTGCGCTCCAACGCCTAAAAGAAGCCGCGGAAAAGGCAAAACACGAACTTTCCACCACGATGGAAACGGAAGTAAATACCCCATTTATTACATCGGGCCCGGACGGCCCCCAGCACTTGCTTATTAAGTTTACACGCGCAAAATTGGAATCGTTGGTTGAGGAATATATTACGCGTTCTGTTGAAATAACAAAACAAGTTGTCAAAGATGCGAAATTTGAAATAAAAGATATTGATGAAGTTATTCTGGTAGGCGGACAAACGCGTATGCCTGCCATTAACGCGGCTGTGAAAAATTTCTTCGGCAAAGAACCCAATAAATCAATCAATCCGGACGAAGTCGTCGCGGTGGGCGCTGCAATACAGGGCGGCATATTGCAGGGGGATGTAAAGGACGTCTTATTGCTTGATGTAACACCGCTTTCATTCGGCATTGAAACGCTTGGTGGCGTGTTTACGCGGCTCATAGAAAAAAATACGACCATCCCGACATCCCGTAGTCAGATTTTTTCTACTGCGGCGGACAATCAAACATCCGTGGAAGTGCACGTGTTGCAAGGTGAACGCGAGTTCGCACATGATAATAAATCCCTGGGGCGTTTTATTCTAGATGGCATTCCTCCAGCTCCGCGCGGCATGCCGCAAGTAGAAGTATCGTTTGACATTGACGCAAATGGCATTCTCAATGTAAAAGCAAAAGATAAAGCAAGCAATAAAGAACAATCTATTCGTATCGAAGCTTCTACCGGCCTTTCAAAAGAAGAAATTGAACGCATGAAACAAGATGCCGAAACGCACGCCCAAGAAGACAAAAAGCGTAAAGAAGTGATTGAAGTAAAAAACGCGGCTGACTCACTTATCTATACAGCGGAAAAATCACTTCGCGACGCAGGTGAAAAAATTCCGGAAGACATCCGTAAAGATGTAGAAACAAAAATCGAAGAGCTTAAAAAAGTAACAAGCGGAGACGATAAGCACGCATTAGAAAACGCATCGCGCGCGCTCTCGGATGCGCTTTCAAAAATGGGAGCTCATATGGCCACAGAGCGCGGAACTACTACCGCGCCTCCGTCCGACCAAAAACAAGACGACACCCCCGTACAAGACGCGGAGTATAAAGACGCGCCTCCCAATGATCATACCCAATAGGGTACCATGCATATAAAATCAATCATTCTTGCGTTTCTTGCCTCGCTATCAGCGCTCATATTTTGGTTTTTCTACAAAGAAGCTGTCAGCCTCGGAACATTTCAAGCGGCCGCGGTCTATTATGCAATTTTGTTTGTAACCCTGTATGTAGTAACGATGGGGCTCCTTATGCTGTTTTCAAAACGCACCATTGAATATGCTATTGCCGTTGCCGCCGGTGTAGCGCCGCTATGGTATTTTTTCGGCTTTTCCCTGCTTTCCACTCTTACCATTCTTATCTATGGCGCTCTTGCGTTCTATGCGCTCAGGCATGTGCGTGATGAACTAAAAAGCCGCATCAATTTTAATACCATCATCCTTTTGCGCCAAGGTGTTCCTCTGCTGTTAACAGCCCTTTCTCTTGCTTTTGCGGCAGCCTATTTTATCGAAACGAGTCGCGCGCCCGAACGTATTACAATCCGGGATATCATACCGCCATCGCTTGGTAATGCAATCATCAGCCGTGTAAATCCCAGTACATTTAACGCCACGCTTTCTGTTGATGAATATTATGAACTCATTCTTTCTCGAAGCGACCAATTGTTCGCCTCGTACCGCGCGATCATCCCTGTTACATTCGCTATTGGTTTTTTCTTGTTTCTCCGCACGGTGGCGTTTCCATACGGCTGGCTGATCCTGTGGATATCCGCCGGCATGGTAAAAGCTCTTCGCCGCACCGGTATAGTACTACCCCTTGAGGAACAAACAAAAAAAGAGTGGCTTGAGTGGGCGTAGACCATTTCACTTGAAAATTATTATAAAACGTTTACTATAAAGTACTATGAAAGACTATTATACTATCCTTGGCGTTCCCCATAACGCCTCGCAAGATGACATAAAAAAGGCATTTCATAAACTTGCGCATCAATATCATCCGGATAAATCAGGCGGCAGTGAGGAAAAGTTCAAAGAAGTAAACGAAGCATACCAAGTCCTGAGCGACGAAAAAAAGCGCACGCACTATGACCGGTATGGTTCGGGTAGCGTTGGCGGCGGATCCGGTGTTGAGTGGGACTTTTCGAACTCCGGCCAAGGATTTGAAGGCTTTGATATCGGCGACATATTCGGTGATATGTTCGGCTTCGGCGGGTCTCCTGCCGGATCACACGCCAACCGACAAACGCCGCGGGGACGCGATATCGCGATGGACATTGAGTTGCCATTTAAAGAAGCGGCGTTTGGCGCACAACGCGCGGTATTGCTGCGTAAAACCGGCGCATGCACGTCTTGCAAAGGAAACGGAAGAGAGCCGGGAACAAAAACAAAACCATGCGTAAGTTGCAACGGCAGCGGATCCGTACACGAAACACATCGTTCGTTTTTTGGTACGTTTACAAAACTCCGCGCGTGCTCGGTATGCCGCGCAATGGGGGAAGTTCCTTTAGAGCCGTGCCGCGCATGCCGCGGTGAAGGAGTGCTTCAAGTATCCGAAGAGATTTCTATTACAATACCACCCGGCTTACAAGACGGAGAAATGATTAAACTGGTAGGAAAGGGGGAGGCGACAGCAGGCGGGTATGCGGGCGACTTATACGTGAAAGTTCACGTGCTCGGCGACAAACGATTTAATCGATCGGGGTATGATATTACAACTCCACTCGATGTTACCGTTACGGAAGCGCTTCTGGGCGCTGCAAAACAATTGGAAATACTTGATGGCTCAATTCATGTGCAAGTGCCGCCTTCAACACAATCAGGGTCTCTACTCCGTATTCGCGGCAAAGGAATACCGCGGCCGCGCGGAGGCAGGGGAGATTTATTGATACATATCGTCGTAAAACCGCCGCACAAGCTGTCAAAAAAAGCAAAACAACTCCTGGAAGAACTGCAGAAAGAAGGAATATAATGTATGTTAAACACCCGGTGTTTAACATACAACAGAGACGATAGTTTTCGCCGCCCATAGCTCCCTCCTTCACTCGCCTTTGGCGAGCTTCGGAAGGGCACGCATCTCAATAACACGATGTTAGTCCTTCCGAAGCTAAGCGGATGCGTAGCGTAGGAGGACCGCCCATAGCTCAATTGGTAGAGCAGCTCCCTTTTAAGGAGAAGGTTCCAGGTTCGATTCCTGGTGGGCGGACCAATTGTTATTCCACTCTACGGCTTGCAAAAAGAACAGCAAGCAACGGTAATGTCAACCATGCGGTATAGGCTTCGTTTGAAATAAAGATTCGGCGAATAGCCTCTGTAAATATACTTTGCGTATCTAGGGGCAATAGTCGGACTATGGCGCTTGCTACCAAGCCCATCATCAAAAAACTCAACAAGAAAATTTGCCACCACCGTTCATCACCCAACCGACGGCCTCGCAAGAAAGAAGAATAGATAATACCATACGCCGCGCACGCGCTCAAGATAAACGCGCTTATTTGAATTGCAGATATCATATCACTGTCTTTTGTGATGTCAAAAAGTGAGATTGCTTCCCGAAAAGTGATCCCCACATATATTCCCACCACCAGCGCCAGCAGACGCGCGCGTCCAAAGAACAAACCGTAAAAAAACCCTGATGCCAAAAAAAAGAATACCAGCAATACATCCCACGTGGGAACAGCGTTAAAGAGAGAAAATATTTTCATTTTTATATTATATCATCTATACTGGAAGTATGCATACTCTGCGCTTTGATATGTTTATTGCCCCATTGCAAATTTTGCGTCAGATTATCATAAGCCTTGGTATTGGTATGTCTGTTGCTTTTTTACTTGTCTCTCCCGTAGTGCTCGGCCAGCAGGCAAGCGATGGGTTATTAACAGCATCAGAATTCAAAGGAACCATTGGCATGCCAGTGCGCATTGAGGGCGCCGATATAAAAACAGGCGACATCATCAGTCTGGTAGACGGTCGTTATATCCTAAGCAACGAGGGGTATGACCCGGCGGTCGCGGGAGTAGTAGTCAACAACCCCACGCTTGTCGTAGGTAATCTACAAAGCGACCGAAGTTATGTTATTGTATCAGGCGGCGTCGCGCTGGTACGTGTCTCTACGATCAACGGCCCCATCAGGACAGGGGACTATATTACAACATCCGCTATCCCGGGAATCGGCGTAAAAGCGGACCAATTTGGCATTATAATAGGCACGGCGCTTGAAGATTACACCAATACCGACCCCGAACAACTTTCATCCATCGCGATTAATCTCGACATAGACACCTACGGCCTTCTTACCAATCTTACGTCCAATCCGCGTGTTGCGTTTCGTTATGTGCTGGCGTTTGTCGTCGCGGCTGCGTCCGTTATCGCCAGTTTTATTTATTTCGGCAAAGTCGCAAAATCCGGCGTGGAATCACTCGGAAGAAACCCGCTTGCGGCGCGTCTCATATATATAAGCGTATTTTTTCATCTTCTCATGACGATAGGCATCATGCTCTTTGGTATTTTCATTGCCTACCTTATTGTTGTATTATAAAGATATGAATCTTTTTTCATTATTGTACCAATCAAGTCCGATGTTGATCGCGTTGAGCATTAGTATTTTAGTAATTAACATCGTGTTGGTGCTGCTGGTCATCGGTATCGGCTGGTTAGCGTGGCGCCATATCGGTAGTCTCCAAAAACAGGCCCGCACGGAGGAAGGTTCCGCCGAGGTGCGGGCGGAACACATTATAGCCGATGCCCAGAAAAAAGCCGCAGACGCCGTGCGTGAAGCGGCGGAAAAAGCTCGCTCCATACTCCAAAGCGCTCTGATAATTAAGGACGATACACTGCATACACTCACACAAGAAGTTACCGCAATTTCCGAACAGCATCAACGATATCTCAAAGATGCCTCCCTAAAGTACGTGGAAACCTACGAGCATATGGCCGAAACCGCTCAAGAAGAATACTTGAACACGCTGCATGCCGCCTCCCAGGGAATGGCAAAAGATGCCAAATATACACTCGGCATGTTTGAAACATATCTTAAAGACCAAACTGTCGGCTATACACAGGCAATGGAGAAAAAAATCGAACAGTTGCGCGAACAAACCAATGAATATGTTGACACATACAAAAAAGAGAAGCTGCAACGAGTTGATAAAGCAATATATGAGATAATTGTCTCAGTTTCAAAAAATGTAATTGGGCGGTCCATTAGCATAAAGGAGCACAATGAGCTTGTGTTGCGGGCGCTGGAAGAGGCAAAGAAAGAAAGTTTTTTCAGCCATCTTAACTTGTAATGTCTTTATGAGCACTCCGATACACACAACATCGTATGACGACATATGCCTAAACGTGCGGACAACTCACGAACGGAGCATGCTCTACAACGGAATCGAGGCGTTAACCGAAGCGCTATACAAAAAAAAAGCCGCATCTCTTGAGGAAATCATAGATACGCAACTGCCTTACGCCGTAGCACGCCCTCTAAAAGGTACGCTTATGCGGCTTCCGTTATCCTCCCCAGATGCCGCCAAAGAATTTCTTGCGGGCCTTCATGACGCTTTGACGCAGTTGCAAATACTTTCGCTCGAAGTGGCATTTGAACCTACGGAAGAAACAATTGCTGTCTTGACGGTATGGATGCGCGAGCATATCGGCGCCGATGTCATTATGGACATTTCGATAGATCGCACGCTTTTAGGCGGTTCGCGTATATCGTTTGGGGGACGCTACAAAGAAATTAATCTCGCATCAATCATTGAATCTGCGCTTGGCGATCAACGGGAAATTATCAAACATATGCTGTATGAATGAAGAATTTGCGTCATATCTCAATGCGTCGGGAGAAGTAGGATATGTGCGCCGCGTGGTATCTTCATTGCTTTACGTGGAAGGCTTGCCGTCTGTCCGTCCGTTTGAGCTGGTAATGTATGAAAATGGGGCGTTCGGGTATGTAAATTCATTCTCTGAAGAAGAAGTTGAAACGATTGGATTTTCCGAAACGCCTCTTACGTCGGGGATGCGAGTCGCGCGAACAAACAAGCTCCTTACCGTACCGGTTGGGGAAGAACTGCTTGGCGCCATGATAAATCCCTTGGGACAATACCTGCGCAAAGATAGTACGAAAGATACTCCTAAAATACAGCGCGCCGTCGACGTAGAACCGCTTCCCATCCGCGCCCGCGCCCGCGTCTCCCAGCCATGCCTTACTGGTATAACCATTGCCGACATTATGGTACCGTTGGGCAAAGGACAGCGCGCGTTGATTGTGGGTGATCAAAAAACCGGAAAAACTTCGTTTCTACTGCGTACGCTTACCACACAAATACGCCAGGGAGCAATCGGTATCTATGTTACTGTTGGAAAAAGTAAGCTTGTCATAAAACAGATTGAAGAATATCTTAAAGAACAGGGTGTATTTGACCGCACGGTAGTAGTCGCGGCATACGCGGAAAACCCGGCCGGCATTATATTCCTTGCCCCGTATACCGGTATGACTATCGCGGAGTATTTTCGTGATGCCGGTACGGATGTCATTATTGTAATAGACGACCTCTCTATGCACGCAAAAATGCATCGCGAACTTGCTCTCTTGGGACGAAGAACTCCCGGACGTAACTCTTATCCGGGCGACATGTTTTTTCTCCATGCCAGGCTTATGGAACGCGCCGGAAACTTTCTCACCCCGCATGGTGAAAAATCCATAACATGCCTTCCGGTAATTGAAACCCCGCAAGGAGACATTACGGGCTATATTGCCACAAACTCCATATCTATGACAGACGGTCATATATTTTTTGACTATAACTTGTTTGTATCAGGACAACGTCCCGCCATTAATCCATTTCTTTCCGTAACACGCGTAGGGCGCCAGATTCAACCGCCTCTCACCAAGGAAATAAATCAGCTTCTTACGACGTTTCTTAGCTCCGCGCGCAAACTTGAAACCATAACAAGCTTCGGCGCGGAGCTCAATGAACAGATTAAAGAGACACTGGTAAAACAACAGCAGATTTATGTATTCTTCAACCAGCTTGCACATGAAATACTCACACCCTATTTGCAAGTATATTTATTCGGGTTAGTTTGGAATAACACATGGAAAGAAACGGCGCTCGACACCGTTAATGGCATCCTACGCGCCATGGTAGCCAGGTATTCATCAGACACGACATTCCAAAAACAGGTGGACGCGCTTGTGAAAGCAAGCGATTCCCTTGATTCCCTTCTTCAAAAAACACGGGAATACCACCTGTTGTCAACAACCCCTAAAGCCTAATTTCACCTCACGTATGGCAACCCTGCAAACAATTGACGAAGAGATGCGTCTTCTTGGTTATATTAAAAGCTTTGTTGAAACATACGAATCTCTCGCGGCGCTGTATATGCGCCGTACAAAACAATCAGTCGTTGACAGTCGTACGTTTTACAACGGTTTGCAATATATATACGAGGAAGTTCTTCAGGCGTACCAGTCAGATATCAGGGCTTTCGCGCAAAAGAAATCGTTTGGCAAGCGCATACGGCAGGTGCTGCTGCATCCTCGCCAAGCGCGATCTGCCGCAGTATTGCTTTCCGTAAATACAGGTTTGTATGGCGATATCGTGTATAAAACGCTATCAGCGTTTGTTCGCTATATATCTTCCGCTCCGGTAGACAGTATTATTGTAGGAAAACGAGGTAAACTTTTATTCAACGAACTGTTGCCAAAAACACCGTACACGTTTGTTGACTTTCCCGATAACAAACTAGATGCAAAACACATCGTATCCATTGCTGAGTTGCTTTCAAAGTATCAAGAAGTACGAATTTTTTATGGAAAATTTGAAAGCTTTATATCGCAAGTACCCGCAGACACGGTACTTCGCAACGGACAACAACAAACAGGCGCGCGTGCGGACAAGTCTTCTGCTGGTTACCCCGCCGCGCTTTATTTATTTGAACCGTCTTTGCAGCAGGTGGCGAAATTTTTTGAAACTGAAATATTCACAGCGCTCGTTGAACAGCTGTTGTATGAATCACAACTTGCAAAATTCGCAGCCCGCATGTATCTGCTTGATGCGGCAGCTGGTCGTATCAAAAACACATTAAACACCACGGCGCTTATCAGACAAAAATTCATCCACCGCAAAATAAACAAAGAACAATTTGAAATTACAAGCTATAGAATAGCGCTCGGCATATGATCAAAAAAAAATATCCGGAAGCAACACAGTATGTGCAAGGAAAAATTATCAGCGTGCGCGGTCAGGTTGCGGAAGCTGAATTTCCTGATTCAAAACCCAGGTTGCGAGACCTTATTGTCCTTGCTGATGATACCAACATCCAGATGGAAGTATATTCCACATCCGTGCGAAATACCTATTTTTGTTTCGTTTTGTCTTCAACAGCACGACTCCATCGCGGAGCGCGCGTTATCAATACAGGTACTCCTATCTCCATACCTGCCGGAGAGACTGTTTTAGGCCGCGTAATCGATGCTTTCGGAAACCCGATAGATAGCAAAGGAGCTATCAAAACAAGCGACCGCATTCCTATTTATAAGCCTGCGTTGGGATATTATGAAATCATCCTAAAAAAAGAAATATTTGATACCGGAATAAAGGTTGTTGATTTTTTCTGCCCCCTGCTCAAGGGCGGAAAATTGGGTCTTGTCGGCGGAGCAGGTGTCGGCAAAACTTCGCTTCTTACAGAGCTTATTCATAATGTTGTTATTCTGCGTGAAGAAGAAAATACCGTATCGATTTTCGCGGGTGTTGGTGAGCGCACACGCGAAGCGCATGAGCTGCTGGAAGTTCTTACCGAAAAAAATGTTCTCTCGCGGGTTGCTTTGGTGCTTGGTGCCATGGGAGAGCATCCTGCGATACGATTTCGCGCAGCGTTTACAGCCGTTGCCCTTGCTGAATATTTCCGCGATGTAATGCATAAAAATGTGCTATTCTTTATCGATAATATGTATCGTTTTGCCCAAGCTGGAAATGAACTTGCTACGGTAACTGAGACTATTCCCTCGGAAGATGGCTACCAACCAACACTTGCTTCAGAAATGGCTTCAATCCATGAACGCCTTATTTCAGGCCGTGGAAACATTATAAGCGCTGTGGAAACAATTTATGTTCCTAATGATGATGTCCTTGATCAGGCGGTTCAATCTATATTCTCCTACTTGGATTCAACGCTTGTTTTTTCCCGTGATGTATACCAAAAAAACTTGCTGCCTGCCATAGATATTCTTGAGTCACATTCATCCGCACTTGATCCGCAACTTGTTGGAGAGAAACACTATGATACCGCCATAAAAGCCCAAAGTCTTCTTAACAAAGCAACAAACCTTGAGCGCATAGTAACACTTATTGGAGAGTCGGAACTGACGCCAGAAGATCGCTTGCAATACAAGCGGGCAAATATTCTGCGTAATTACATGACACAACCTTTGTATGTGCTTGAGAATCAAACGAGCCGCAAAGGTACCTATGTATCACGGTTAGAGACCGTGGAAGATGTTGCTAAAATAATTGCGGGTGATTTTGATTCATATGCGCCGGAAGATTTTCTCTACATAGGTAATACATCTGGACTCAATGCCAAGAGGAATTAATCTTGTTCATGGCCAGACCATTCTGGTAACAGTTCGAAGTCGCGAAACCACTTATTTTACCGGAAAAGCGGCGACGCTTACGTCCCTCAATGATACAGGCCCCTTTGATATACTTCCGCGCCATACCCATTTTATCTCTCTCATACGCGACGGTGTTACCATAAAAAAACCAGATGGTACAGAAAAGCATATATCATTCTCCCATGGCATCATTAAAGTAAAAGATGACGTCGTGGAAGTTTACATAGGAACCGGAAGAAGACAATAGGTATCCCGTAAGAGGCGATTTTTGTTATATTTCTAAAAAAGATGTGGATAACTATATAAATAAATAAATAAGATGCCTAATAATTATATATTCAATTACGTACTAGTTTAGTTTATCCACACATACTTCAGTATTTAATATTCATTTATTTTATAATGATATACACACATAAAAACAATAACATGATTAAAACATAATAGTGGTTAAAAAACATATATATTAGTTTATCAATGTATAGCAATGTCATATAATGCATATTTTTTGTATAACATAAGATTTCTTAATGTATTGTCATCTGTTCAATTTTTTAGTTTATATAATTATCTATTTCTTAGTCTCAATAATCGATAAAAATATATGTGCTCTATTTATCAAAATATCCTTATAGTACAAGCATTTATCTTCTATAATTTCTATATAAAGATAAATGCTTTTTTGCTGTCGCTTTCTTATGATTTCAAGCATACGAAAATTGATTCAGACGATCATACTGCTGGCGTTTTTTTCTTTTTCTTATTTCACCTATGCTGACACATCTCGGGACTTTTTTGATGTACCAACTCAACTGCAAAAAATAAAAAGTTATTTTACGCCGACCCCTGCCGCACTGCGCGGCACATCACGCGTTCAAGATAAAGCACCCCCCGACATACGTGCTGAAACATCTCGAGACTTTTTTGATGTACCAACTAGAAATTTACGCGAGATATTGAAATCCCCGCGTGAATTATTCCAAACGGTAACCCACGCTGTAGAACAACAGGGTGTTATTTTTAACGGGATAAAAAGTTATTTTACGCCGACCCTTGCCGCACTGCGCGGCACATCACGCATTCAAGATAAAGCATCTGCCGACATACGTTCGGCCATAGATCGTCTGCTCTCATTTTCGTTTCGCGATTCGGTCAGTCCGATGTCTCTCACACCGGAAGAAGCGGCGCGCATTCGTCAAAAAAATAATCTAACTGGCGAGAATGCGCTTCCGTTTGTGAGCGACAATGCTACAGAACTCAACATCAATGCTCAGAGTTTATTTAAAGAGCAAACGCAGTTTCGAAAAAATATTCTTCTTCAGGGTAATCTTCTGGCAGATGGCAGTCGTGTAGAATTGGGGACTGGAACACTCACAGCTTCTAATGTGCTCTACGGTCTCACGGGCGGTGATGGCATACTCATATCGGGCGGCCGGCAACAACCGATTATTTCTTCATCACTCTGGGTTGTTGCTGACAATACCATCACAACGCGCACGCAAGATTTGTCGCTTGCGTTGGGAGGGCAGTTGAGCGTATCTGGCACGGGCAAATCATTGTTTGCCGGTGACATCGATGTTACCGGAACCCTTACCACTGGAGAAGACCTTACGGTGGGAGGAACGTTACATCTAGGAACAGGACTCCGTTTTACGAAAGATGTAATAATACAGCATGATGCAAGCGCGACAATGCTTGTGCCAGATCTTCTTGCAAACGCGTGGCGTATCGCGACCTCACCTGATACTGCCACACCGCTCTTTTCGGTTTCCACCGCCAATGGCGGTAGCGCTGCATTTGGTACAGCTTCTCCGGAAGCATTTGTAACAATAGCAGCCCCAACTTCCGTTGCGCGCTTGCAAGTAGGAGCTTTTGCTGAGAGTCCTGATTTGTTTATTTCCAACACCGGTAACGTTGGCATAGGCACGAAAGAACCAGCTTCTAAACTTACTGTTTACGGATCGTTTGATGTAACAGAAACCGCGAATTTTGCGGGGGTTACAAAATTCAAAACTGATGTCCGGATACTTTCCGTAAAAAATTGTGCTGGCGGGTCGGTACTTGAGACCAATTCAGACGGCACCATTACGTGTGGTGAGGACGATCGCGGCAGAGGAGGCAGAAGCGCTGAAGGACCCTTTAATGCTGTGCAATTTACCAGTGGCACCGGAGACTTTAAGGGGTCTGCTGATTTGCTGTTTGATGATTCAGCAGACACGTTGACAATCGCGGGGCTTCTTGCTGTAAGTGGCACGGGTACTTCTACGTTCAACGAATTTGTTTCCTTGGAACAATTGCACGCGTTTGACCACCTGCGCATCGGAGATACGTCATCAACCACCATTTACGGTTCTGCCACCTCAACATTTGGAGGCGGCATCACTGCCAATGACTTAAAGACCACCAAAGCACTCACGGTAGATGGCGCAGGAACCTCCACATTCACGGGAGGAGTGTTTGCAGATGCATTCCGATTTAATCTATCAAGCTGCAATACGTTAGATACCGATGCCGACGGGGGGATTGTCTGCGGGACGGAT
>VMFT01000032.1 GCA_007376195.1 Parcubacteria group bacterium Gr01-1014_29
TAGGGGTAGTAATCATTAAAAATTTGAGCAAAACCTATCGGCTGTCCCTCCTGAACAAAATCCGAACTTTTTATCAAACGAATCCAGACAAATGACCGCCTCCGCTTCGCTCGGCGGAACGCTCGGGCGCGGCGGAATTTGCGCCTCAATTACAAACCACGATAATATTCTTTAATCTTTTTAGCCATCAACTTGCGGCGTTCTTTGAGAAAATCAGTGTAATCGTCAAACTCCATTTCAAAAAATCCTTTGGGAATACAATGTTGCTTTAAGTTTTCGGCGAGAATTTTCTCGTCGGTAATTCCGCCGTATTTCAATTTTCCACCTTGACACTGTTTACGCATCTCACCCATATATTCTTTTGGGGCTTTCTTGCCAATCTTAATATTGATTTCTGACTGGGCATAAACAAAGTTGGCAATCTGATTATAGTCGCCGCGCTCCAAGCCATTCATCTTCAGATACTCTTTCGGGAAAAGATGATGAATATCGCCCCTGTGACTAATCAGATTGCCAACAGTAATATCTGTAGAGAGAAAGCCCTCATCACTTGCTTTAATCTGTGCAGCAAAAAACAAATTAAGGAAAGGGCTATTGATCGTCGCCTTATCAAGCTCCTGCACCAAGCGAGCATCCCAATAAGCATCTGAGAGATCCGCTTCCTCGATTGAATTCAATATTTTCTCCGCGTCATCTTTTGAAACTTGCTTGATATCAGAATCGAATTGACTTTCCGGCGAACCGGAATATCGTCCGGTGAGCATGGACATAACAAGCCATCGCTGAACGCATTTTTCTATGACGCTTGAATTTATCTCTTTTTCGCGTAACTTTAAAAAAAGGATATACGCGAAGTTGAGAACGTTTTGCGAATTGATAAGGTCGTTACTTGTGAAACCGCAAGATTTAATAATCATCACAAAACGCTTAAAGTTTGTTTCGTTCACAAAATCCAAAACAGAATCGCGAAGCTTTTGAAACGACTCATCCATGATCGCCTGCTCAAAACTTCGCGTCTCAAAGTTGCGGCCAGAAAGCAAGCCAACCAAGTCCGCCATCTTACCGCGCTCAAACTGTTTAGCGAAGCTCACACGGAGAACATCGGAATAATCGGGAACGTAGAGATCGTCATTTTCATCCTTCAACCATGCTATTTTTGAGAGATAAACAGTGTTTTTGAATTCCACGTCATTTTCACTAATATGTTTGTAGAATTGTGGCTCGCGGGACAAATGGCAAAAATAATCAATGCACTTTCGAAGATTTACGCCAAAGTTGTCCTCTGTATCATAAGACGCGATTTTCGCCATAACGAAATCTGCCTGACTTAACGGAACACCAGAGGAATTAATGCGAACAAAAATCGTCGTAATTGCATCCCCATCTAGCATAGGATCAAGTTCAATAAAACCGACTTGTTTGCTCTTAATTGATAGTAATTTTTCAATATTCTTTTCGATCAGCTTACGATCTACTTCAGGATTTTTTTCGCAGTAGGATGTCACGTCTTCAAATAATCCGGCTTCTTTACTCATCAGCTTTGAAATATCCCCAATCCAAACTTTGTCTCTTTCTATAACCGGAGTGCGTGTAGTAAATTCCTCAGTAATTGGGTTAAAGGCAATGTAAATCCTTTCTTCTTTATAATCTTTGTTGACGATATTCTCGCCAAGAATAGCTGCACGCAAGGCAGCAATGCGCTGTTGTCCATCAATTAATACTTTTTTGCCAGTTGAGATTGTACCATCCTTAAGTCGAAGGTCTGGATTTTTGCTCGCAATGATATATCCAATCGGATACCCCTGATACAAAGAATCTATTAATTCTCCGACTTTTTTGGCATCCCAAACAAATGGACGCTGAAGCTCCGGTATCGCAATTTCTTTTGCTTGAACCCAGTTCAATATATTGCTAACGAAGTATTGATTGACGGTATATTTTTGCATGTTTTTAGGATTTTTGTAAAAGTTTTAAGATGTCAGCTTTTTTGTACCGGCGATCGTCACGCCTTCCGAAACGGAGTGCTTTCAAAACCGCTTTATTATCCCAATTTCGGAGGTAACTGATAAGATAATGGATAACGGGGATCAGGGACACTTTGCTATAAGCTTACTTAGTTTCTTCTCCCGTTTCCATGATTTAATTCCTGCTTCTTTGGCACGAACTGTATGTAATGTATCATGTGTTTCTGAATAAACAAGATGTGCCAGCCTTCAAGGCTTTGTATAGTATGCGCCAAATCTTTTGTCTTTGATTTTGTCTTTCAATTCAACCGATTGCTTCACGCCTAATTCCGAAAGCCCCACATCAAACCAACCGGACGAAATTTCTTTTTCATTGTCCGTTGTCGTGCTGTGTATGAAATAGGTAATTTTGATTGCCATATCCACTATTAAATATAAATGAGGTCAGTCCCCATTAATTAAGACAAGCTTTTTCTCCCTTCCCCATCCCTTAAGTTCGGCACATTCAGTCTTGCGACCTCAGTACCTCCTTGCTATAACCTATCTTCTTGTTTTCTTTTTAATCAACGCTATCTTTTTCTCTCGTTTCCAGCCCTTAAGTTCGGCTTCTCGGGAGCGAGCTTCTTTTAACGTGGAATACAATTCAGAATGCGCGAGTGTAACAGGCCTCCTTATTTTTGTATAATGCGCGCCGGATTTTAACTCGTTATGTTGCTGTATTCTTTTTTCAAGATTATTCGTACAGCCGACATAGAGAGAGTTGTCGTTGCAAGTAAGAATATAAACGGTGTATGTCATAAAATGTATTCCCTCACATCCGTTCGGGACGCTGAATTTTTATAGTCGCTTCGCTCCTTAAAAATTCGCGGCTGCCGGGGAAGGAGTCGGACCTTCATAAACAGCTTCAAAGGCTGCTGTCCTACCGTTAGACGACCCGGCAATTTATATTTCTAGTTTATCTTTTAATACTTCTCTTCCATAACCTGATTTAAAAAATCTTTCAGCTCTTCTCGCCAATGCATACGAAATATAAGCTTCATAATACATTAACTCAAAAGGCCCATTGTTCTTTGTGTATTTTCCACCAACTCCTATAGTATGTTCCTTAAATCTCCTCCTCAGATTATCTGTAGAACCGTAATACAATTTAGCATTCTTTTTACTTTGGCGACTACCGTTAGCCGACCCGACAATAATTATGTTGTAATCAAAGCGATTAGTTTTTGCGTAACTTCCAGCAACTTCGCGGAATTAATTTTTGTAATAAAAGAAACATTGCGCACATTCCAGTCCATTGCTCGCACCTGATCCACTAAAACTACTCCTTTAGTGCTCTCTCCTTCAACACTAACTTCAAAAGGATACCCCTTAAGGCGCGAAGTTATAGGACAAATCAACATGAGATTTGCCCGGTGATTATATATCTTTGAAGTCAAAACGAGAGCAGGTCTTCTTCCGGCTTCTTCGTGACCTCGGTGTGGCTCAAAATAAGCCCATACAATATCCCCTCTTTCAGGAACATATTTCGGCGCTACCATATTTCCTTTCCACGCGGCGTTCCCCAATCAACCTCACCATGGCGATTTTTTTTAGTAATGCGTGATACAAGAGTTTTAAGATCATACTTAGACTTTTGCGTCGGAGAAATAACAATCGACTTATTTTCCACAACTACATCAACTTCAGCTCCTTCGCGCAACAAAAGCTCTTCCGAAACATACTTCGGAATACGCACCCCCAAACTATTCCCCCACATTTTAATTTTTGTCGTCATATATACATTGTATATACAATGTATAACAAATGTCAAATTTCCTGTTTTTTCAACGTGTTCTCATTCGTAAAACTGTCCCGCAAAATGTCCACCACTGCGAGCTCTAGCGGAAGCTGTGGAAATATCGTGCGGTAGCTCATCCAGTACGCATCAATAAGCGATTTTATCATCTGTGTAAGCTCCGGTACGGATGTATCTGCAGTATGCTTTTGCAAAAATGCCTGCTCGTCATCTGACAACTCCGAGGCAATACGCACTGACTCTTCTCTGTCGAGCCGCGAGAGAAGCAGATGCCGCGCGGTGCGGATTATCATTTTAAGGTATGCCTGCGGATCGGCGCCTTGGTCAATCGTTTCGTTAGCAACCCGCGCGGCAATCGCCGGATTTTTTGCGAGCAGCGCTTCCAGAAACATAAGCACTTGCTCTTCCTTGGGCGCCCCCAGCACGAGCCGCACATCATCCGCGGTAAGTTTCTCACGACCGGCAAGTACCTGCCCCAACATACTCTCGGCATCCCGCAGGCCTCCATCGGCAAAAATCGCGAGCAGTTGTAAAGCATCTTTATCCGCGGAAATTTTTTCGCGTTTTGCGAGCTCGGCAAGACGACTCATAATGACAGGGGTGCTGATTTTGCGAAATTCATAGTGCTGGCAGCGCGAGGTAATTGTTTCTGGCACCTTTTCAAGATCGGTAGTAGCAAGAATAAATATGGCATGTGCCGGCGGTTCTTCCAACATTTTTAAAAGCGCATTAAAGGCCTCCTTCGTTAACATATGGCATTCATCAATAACGTAGGTTTTATACTTCGCGCGCGCGGGAGACAAACGCACCGCTTCCCGTAGTTCGCGAATTTCATCAATGCCACGGGAAGACGCCGCGTCAATTTCTATCAAATCAAGCCCCATACCCGCCGAAAATTCTTTGCAGATGCCGCACATGTTGCAGGGCTCGCCATTTTTCGGTTTCTCGCAACTCACGGCTTTCGCGAGAAGACGCGCGACCGTGGTCTTCCCTGTACCCCTGGGACCAGAAAACAAATACGCGTGCGCAACACGGTTGAGGCGCAAAGCGCTCTGGAGAAGCGACGTAATATGCTCCTGCCCCACGACATCAGCAAAACTCTGCGGCCGGTATTTGCGATATAATACTTGCTCGGACATGGAAACATCGTAGCATAAAAAACGACTTAAAGAAAGTTTTACTGTTTCTTAAACACAAATAATTTGTAGCCGAAAAAGTTCCAAAAGAGTGACACGGCCGTAGCGATTATCTTGGAGGCGCCCAGCACCCTGCTTCCCGCAATGATATCGAGCCGCAAAAGAAAGTTGCCCGCCAAAAAAGCGACGCCGCTATTAATACCAATGCTTAACAACGTGATCATTAAAAACCCAATAAACTCTTTGGTATTTGGAGGCGCTTTCTCGCTAAATGTCCATGTGCGTTGCCAAAAATAACTGTTCACGATAGCGAGAGAACCCGACACTACGAAAAGATATAATATACGCGGATCGCTAAGACCAATACCTGTGTAATACTGCAACATATATACAATACCGGTATCAACCGAGAAATTCATAAGACCCACAATGCCAAAACGCCCCAATTGCCGAAGTGCCAGTACATGGGAAAATAATTTTGAGGCGACGGCATACGCGACATATTCACCAATCGGTAGTATCAAAAAAAGCGACCATAGCGGAAGACTAACGCTTCCGTATGCAAGCGGCGTCTCGGAAAAAATAAGAATCGGCATTATAAACATCGCCGTAATGAATCCGATAATTGCCGCAATGTTGTAATCTTTATGCATGTTTTTATTCCTTAAACCTAGCCTCTATCTTTTGCTCCACCTCTTCACGCGGCACACCATACTTCATACTTGAAAGCTCTTTTACCGCCTCCGCTACCATTTTATTTCCCTGCGGCACCGCAAACGAGCGAATGTTGAACGGCCGCGAGGTCTGCCCGTTAATTAATAATTTCACATACGCGTTATAGTTGTCTATGTTCATAAGATCATGCGCGCCGAATACCGGCTCAAACTGCTGCTCCACGAACTCCGCGTCATCGGCGCCAATGCGAAACGATACCATAGACCCCACGTTCCCGAACGCGGCTTTTTTGATGCCTTCCTCAAGCTGGCCGATAAACTGATGCGCCATGATAAGATTCAGGCGATATTTCCGAGCTTCGGAAAGAATCGTCTCGATTGATTTTGTAGTAACATTCTGAAACTCATCTATGTATAAGTAAAAGTCCTTGCGATCCTGCTGGGGAAGTTCCCCGCGCGAGAGCGCAGCCATTAAAAGTTTGCCGACTATAATAAGGCCCAGAAGATACGAGTTAATATCCCCGAGCCGTCCCTTGGAAAGATTTACGAAAAGAATTTTTTTATTGTCCATCACTTCGCGAAAATTAAATGCGGATTTTTCTTGTCCAATAATCGGACGCATAATTTCATTCGCGAGGAAAATATCAAACTTTGACGTAATATAAGGAACGATATTCTGAAGCGCGGCTTCTCCGCCAGCCTTTTCGGCAACGTCTTCCCAAAACGTCCGCACTACTATATTGTTCGTATGCGCGAGTTTATAGGCGCGAAAATCCTTATCCGCGAGCACGCGCTCAATCTCAAGCAGTGTGTTGCCGGATGCCGGATCACCCATGACAAGAAGTGTCGCGTTGCGGAAATACTGCTCGAACATCGGCCCCATGGATTCGGGCACCGCGCCATACAGTTTTTGAAAGATGCTGAATAGTTCGTTTACAACAAATGTTTTTTGCTCCGGAAAATTCAGATCGTATTCCAACATGTTAAGCCCCAATGGCCGCGCGACATCCCCCGGGTTAAAATAGATAATATCTTCCACGCGCTCTCGAGGAATAAGCTCCAGCAACTCCTCCACTGTCTCGCCATGCGGGTCAATGAAACATACGCCCTCGCCGTTCATAATATCCTGGTGAATCAAACTTTTCATGAAATTAGTTTTGCCCGTACCTGTCTGGCCGATGATATACATGTGCCGGCGGCGGTCATCGCGCTGCATGCGGATAAGCGAACGATCATTGCGAAATACGTTTTCCCCCAAAATAAGACCTTCCTCGGGGAGATTTGCCGGCGGCGGAGCTTCTCGCGCGCGCAAAAACTTTACTTTGGGCGCCGACAAGGCACCCACCGGAAAATGATACATGCTGGTTAGTTCCTCCGTGCTCAAATACACGGTGTGTTTCTCATCGAACAGGCGGAATGAAAACTGATACACCAACTCTTCGAGACTTCTTCCCTCACGCCGCTCTATAACAAACCCGTTTGATTGGGGGTCGCTAAACTGTAAAAACGCATCTTCCAAGCTTTGCAACACATCAAGCGCCTCTTCGCGCGTAGAGGCAGAGGCAAGAAGCCGGATATTTACATCAAACCCCGCGCGGCCCGCTTTTTCTTCCAGCAGCTTAACCATTTCTTCATCAAACGGCCCTTGGGCGCCTTTCTGCTCTTCTTCCTTTTGTTTCGCGCTTTTCGAACCCTGAACAATCTCCCTTGCCACGCCGGTTGCAGCCGTCTGCCAAGACGCGCCTTTGTTTATATCGCGCGCGGTTTTACCCTTGCGCATAAACCGGGCGGCTTCTTTGCCTTTTTCCTGCCATGTGCTATCCGCGGGGCGCACCATAAGTTGAAGCGCCGCACCCTCTCCTTCTTTTTTCAGTTTTGAAAACGCGGTGGTAATAACTTCAAGCGGATCAGCTTCCAGATGCCGATATGTGCGCACGGGGAAAAACGGCGAACGCTTGAGGCGCAGGGTTGAACCGAGTGTAACACCTTCTTCGTTAAAAATATTATAGTCTCTAATCTGCTCTACCCGCGCGTGCGGAAAAAGCGCGTTTACTTTTTTTTCAAACACGCGGCTCCATTTGCGCGGAACCGCGACGTAAAACGTTATCTCTTCCCCTAGAGACGGGAGAGCGATCTCAAGTGTAAACGATGAGCGTTCGGTAAGAAATCCAAGCGTGCGAATTTCCTCGCGCGAAACCATCCCCGCGTAAAATTGCTCCATGATGGAAATGAGATCTTTAGGATCCTTGCGGTCTTTTTCCTGTACAGTAAGTTCCTGTGGCAACAACACCGCATACAATGCCATGTGGAGCGAGCCGGAAACGCGTCGATACTGCCGCGCGCGCTGGATCACAAACAACACCCCCGTGCCGACACCGGCCAAGAGCACCGCGCCCAGCAAAAAAAGATAAAAACTTGTTGTCATAGGTACCTACGTTAGCTTCCGCGCTTGCAAAAGCTTGTCGTAATATTCATCAACAAGCATATCGTGGAAATCATCAAGAAGATGTGGATTTCCCAAATGCCGCGCCACCGCAACGGCATCAAGCACGCCTTTTGTAAGCGCGATATCCACCAAGGCTTCTATCTGCTCGCGGTGTTCTTTCTCGCGGATTTCGTCGGCTTTGCCTTTAGTTTGAGCGGCGTAATCGTGGCTTGATGATGCGGGAGTTGAAGATGAAAACGCGGGCTGATCCGTTTTTGCCTCATGGACAACTTCTTTGGCAGATTCAACGTGCTCTTTCAACACTTCGCGAAAAAGCTCTTTTTCTTCCTTATTATCACCGCCGAGCGCAGCTTCTTTCCTTGCCGCAAGCTTTCGCTCAAGTTCAGCGATTTCTGCCTCAAGTGTTTTAGGAAGTTCCTGTATATCCATGGTGTAAGTATACAAGAACAACAATATACCTGCAAATGAAAGAGGACCCTTCGGAAAGGATCCTTCAGATAAGAACAAAACAACAACAGATTAGCGAGAGAACACGGCGAAAAGCGGCTCGTTGTCCTTACGAACAATCACGACACGCCGATCATCCCACTCCTCTCCTCGTGCGCGACTGAACGTATTCCTAATAATCGGCCGCGCGTCAATAATCCCTTGCTGTTCTAATTTCTCGCATGGCGTAGACCAATCGCGTTGGATAAATCGCACATATCCAAGCGACTGCGCTTCCCGTTCCCAAATAACGGGCGGGTTCACAAAGAGAGCGACCAAGTCAACAGCATTAGCAACCACCGCTGCCCGGCGCAATGGGTTATGGTTAATACGATCTTCCTCCTTTTCCAGCCACAACCCATATTCCATGGTACCGTATCCTGAATGATGCAGTTCAAGAGCCGGCAAGAATTCATAGAGCTGCTCAAGCCCTAACTCCTCTGCCTGCATAACTGTCAAATGTGCCATCGTGCATCTCCTTGTATGAACTTAACTTTAAGTTACTGTGAATTACGAAACTCCCCTTCCAGCCCAAAATTGAGTACAATACAAAAAGCCGCACCTTGTTGAATCAGGCGCGGCTTTTATCATGAAAAACAG
>VMFT01000005.1 GCA_007376195.1 Parcubacteria group bacterium Gr01-1014_29
CATCTGACACAATCTTTAACGGGTGGGGTGGGGCTTGTTCAGGTACCGGAGTCTGTGATGTCACCATGAACGAAGCAAGGAATGTGACCGCGACGTTTACACCAGCAGCGCCAGATCCCTGCGCGGGCGATTCAGGTCGACCGGATGCATGCACTTGCACTCTTGATTTGCAATGTTTTTCAGGTACTTGTATGCCCGATCTTGGGATTTGCGCGGCCAGTGGATGTGATCGGGGAAACGGACCTTGTGGGAATTCGGGCCAATGTTGTTCAGGATTTTGCAATGGATTTGCCAATCAATGTACCCCGGTGGGTGGGTCATCTATAATTGGATGGCCTTGTGACAGGCATACCCATTGTGCGCCACCATTGGTATGCCGCAACATGCCCAGTGGAACGAGCTGTCAGTTGCCCTAGTAATATTTCTGTGCTTCTGACTACGGAAGTGGTGGTGGCAGAAATGCCGAAGAAAGAAACACCCCCGATGTCCGGAGCCGGCGGTATGGGGGATTATTAGTTGAAATACCCTCCTTCTCCCGGTTACACCGGGATTCGGCAGGGTTATTCGCTTCTGATTGGTATAAGAAAAAGGTGCGCGAATAAAAAAAGACCCGGTTCCGGCGTTGCCGAGAATCGGGTTTTTGGTTTGTTTGTAGTTATATTTCCAAACTCCAATCTATTGTCTGCCCGGCCCAGAATGGTTCAACTTTCCACGGGCCGACTTCATAAGAAGCAGGAATAGTGAACGGCTTTTTGATGAGTTGCCACATTCGCGAAGCGGGTGGGAGTCCGAACACCTTCCGTGCATTGCGGCTTGTGAAGTTTACAAACACATCACTTGCGTCGCGAGGATAAACTCCGGGGTGTGTCTTAAGCAGACTGGAAAGCGCGTGCGCATAGAGTGGCAGGAGAAAGGGCGCGGTATAGGCGCCGCAGGCGCATCTTCCGGTCACATGCTTTGCTTTGATGTCATGAGGGGCATCATCTGCACCCGCTATAACCCAGGGGTGATTCTCGGCAACGAGTTGTACAAGCTGTTCCCGATCCCATCGTGTTTTGATAGGGGGCTTGCATGTCGCGCCAACGTCGCCAAACACAGCGTCTTCATCAGTTGCAAGGTGATGGGCAGTAAGTGTCACATAGAATCTGCCAGTGCGAGCCATTTCTTTCCAGAATGGAATACAACGCGCATCAGATCCGTGTTCCCAAAAGATTACCGCAGAACTCGCATCCAGTAACATACGCGCAATGGGCAAAAATAAGTATTCCGCATCTCGATTAGGAACAAGAAGCCACGGATGTTCTGGATGAAGATGCACTCGTATTCCATACACCCCCGCCGTGCATACCGTGTGGATAATGCGATGATATTTCTCCACGCCAAAGTTTGACTTGGTTGTGCGTCCGCGGGGATACACTTTGATGTCATGAATATCGGCACGCATACATCGGTCAAGTGTGATGTCGCCGGTTTCTTCTGTCATCATGAGATACGGGATAAACTCTGCTATATATTCCGGGGGAACCAGTGATTTTACAAGACCCATGTATTGGGTCACATCTTCTGCGGTGTGAAGCCCTTTTTCCGTATTTGGCATGAGCCCTAACGTATCCACGCCACCTTGGAGAGCAAGTCGAACGAGCGGTCCCATCACATCTCCTTCCCGCAAGTGCGAATGAGGGTTTACCATTGCCGGAACTTCTATCGCGGTACTTGTCTGTTCCATTGAATACCTCCTTCGTCGTATTCGTTATGTGAATTTGCCTGCTCCTCGTTATACAGTATGGAGTTTTTCCAGAATTTCATGTATCAGAATAGGGCCACGGAACACCAGACCAGTATATATCTGGACTGCTTTTGCTCCCAATTCTATTTTTTCCCGCGCGTGTTCGCCGCATGAAATACCGCCAACGCCTATGAGATCTATGCGGTTTGCCGCTTTCGCGTGAACCGAGAGAATGCGGAGTGTGTCATTTGCAAGAGTGCGCAATGGTTCACCGGAAAGTCCACCTTCTTCCGTAATCCCGTACTCTTTTTTGAGTGCCGGATTTGATGTGGTATTGGTCGCTTCTAGCGCGGTAATACCTCTCCGGACTGCCGTTTCTACCATGTTGCGGTACTGATCGGGAGCTATGCCGTCTGGCGGCACTTTCAGATATATCGGTACGTCCCATGTTGCTATCAGGGAGATTTTCTCAAAAAGTTCCGCAAGAAATTCATCGAGCCGATCGAACAGCGCGCGAAGCCCCGGTGTGTTGGGTGAGCTGATATTGATTTTTATGTAATCAATACCGGGCCGTAGTACCGGATACATAGTGGTAAACGCAGACACGTAGTCATCCACGGCACGTTCATCTGGTGTGTCTTTGTTTTTTCCCAGAGAGACACCAATGGGGCATGTAATGTGAAATCGCGCATGCGTGTTTCGAATATTTTCTGCCACAGCAATTGCGCCGTCCGAGTTGAAGCCATACTTGTTGACGATTGCCCCATTTTTTGGATAACGGAACACGCGCGGCTTCGGATTGCCTTTTTGCGGTTGTGGCACTATGGTTCCTACCTCTTGAGAGCCGAAACCAAATGCATCCATAACCGCCATAACTTCAGCGTTCTTATCGAAGCCTGCCGCAAGCCCTACTTTGTTTCTCCATACAACATCTCCAACGAGCGTCATGTTTTTAATCTCGTGAGCATGATTGCCATGGAACAGAAAGCGTATCAACGGTATCAATCCGGACCGCTGGATTTCTCGGAGTGTCTTTATGGTAAAAACATGCGCTTCCTCCGGGTCTTTTCGGAAAAGATATGGTTGTATTCCTTTTTGCCAAAGAACATTGCCGACTCGAAGCCGAAACGGTATATTGTTCATAAATAGCATCCTCCGTGTTGTGATTTCTTCTGTGGCATTCTATACTATAAGCATTATTAAGTAAAGCTATTCATATGGGATTTACAACAATTTTTTTGATTATTGTCGGTGTTGTTATTTTATGGGTTATTCTCGCGTATAACGGCTTAGTGCGATTGCGTTATCGGGTTAAAGAAGCGTGGTCGGATATTGAAGTGCAGTTAAAGCGGCGGTATGATTTGATTCCTAATCTTGTGGAAACGGTAAAAGGGTATGCTCAGCACGAAACGTCGGCGTTTGAAAACGTAACCAAAGCGCGCGCGGCCGCCATGGGTGCGACTACCGCGAAAGAACACGCGGCTACTGAAAACATGCTCACAGGAGCATTAAAGTCGCTGTTTGCGATTGCTGAAGCCTACCCGGATTTAAAGGCAAACCAGAACTTTCTTGAGCTTCAGCGTGAGCTTTCCGACACAGAAAACAAAATCCAGGCCGCTCGCCGCTTTTACAACGGCAATGTCAAAGACATGAATACCCGCGTTGAGCAATTTCCCACAAACGTAATTGCGGGCGCATTCGGTTTCGGCAAAGAAGAATTTTTTGATCTTGATGAGACACCAGCACAACGCGAACCGGTGAAAGTAAGTTTTTAGGCTCTAGGCGTTAGGCTTTAGGAAAAAATGATAGCGCATACGTACAAAGATTTGGTTGTTTGGCAAAGAGCTGTTGAGTTGGTGTTGGAAGTTTATGCTGTTACCAATCAATTTCCTAAGGAAGAAGTATATGGATTAACTTCTCAAATGCGGCGAGCGGCTGTATCAATTCCCTCTAATATTGCTGAAGGAAAATTGCGCAGAAGCCAAAAAGAATTTAGACAGTTTTTACTTATTGCTTTTGGTTCAGGAGGAGAACTAGAGACACAAATTTTTATTTCTAAGAAATTGCCAAAATTAAAAGAGCTAGATTACTCGAAAGTAGATGGGTTACTTTTGGAGGTTATGAAAATGCTTAACAAAATGCTTTCTCTAGAGCCTAAAGCCTAGAGCCTAATATGGCTACATTGTGGACACAACGCGATTCCAATATTCGAAAAACATGGTTATTGATGACCGTGTTTTTCATCGTGGTGATGACCATCGGCTGGGTATTTTCGCAAATCTATGGCAACCCAGGGATTTTGGTGTTTGCGGTATTTTTTAGCATTATCATGAGCCTTGGATCTTATTGGTGGTCGGATAAAATCGTGATTATGACAACTGGCGCGCGACCATTGCGCGACGAAGAAGCGCCGGAAGTGCACAACATTATTGAAAATCTTTCCATCACGGCAGGGCTTCCAAAGCCGAAAATTTATATGGTGGATTCTCCCCAGCCAAACGCGTTTGCTACGGGTCGCAACGCGGAACACGCAGTGGTCGCGGTTACTACTGGAATTTTGCGGATTATGAACCGCACTGAGCTTGAAGGAGTGCTCGCGCATGAGATGAGCCATATTGGTAATCGCGACATGCTCATCTCCACGGTGGTAGTGGTGCTTGTGGGGTTTATTCAGCTTCTTTCGGACATGTTTTTGCGTTCTATGTGGTGGGGGAGAATGGGTGGGGGGGATCGCGATAACAATTCATCTCACATGGTGTTTCTTTTGATAGGCATAGTCCTTGCGATTTTAGCGCCCATCGCGGGAATTTTAATGCAACTTGCGGTTTCCCGCAGGCGTGAATATCTAGCTGATACGTCAGGAGCGTTGCTCACGCGCTATCCCGAAGGACTTGCGTCTGCTTTAGAAAAACTTGCGCGGGACCATACGCCTATGCGCCAAGCTAACCACGCCACGGCCCATCTGTGGCTTGATGACCCATATCAAGGCAAAGAAAAGAAAACATCGTTTATCACCCGTATATTCATGACCCACCCGCCGATAGAGGATAGGATAAAGAGGTTACGCGGGATGGGTGTATAAACATGGTAAACTCCTTACGAGAGATTTTCTTGTCCTCTTTCATTCCAGCCTTTTGGGTGGTAAACTAACAATGAATTAGATCCTACATCGCGGGATGGAGGAGCAGTACCTCGTCAGGCTCATAGTTTAATCTGTGACCTTCCATAGTAATGTGGAACGGAAAAATTTCCGAAATTGCTGGAAAGTCGTGAGAGCTTTTCTTGCTACAGCGTAATCTGAAAGGATAAGCGCGAATGCGTGAAAAAAGAAAAGATTCGACAATCAGCAGCCAAATCTCAATGTAAATTGGGAGAGGTTCAGAGACTATAATGGAAATCTCCTATCATGAGATAGGAGAGTGGTATAGTCCATTCTTTCTGGAAACAGGAGGTGTAAAAGAACCTGAAGGCGCCGGTGCAATTCCGGCTCCCGCAACCACGCAAAGTGAATTGCTTTGCAATTCACCGCGTGGCACGCAGCAAATGCAAAGTGTCACGCGAGGAAAAACCGCCAAAAGGCGGTTTTTCCGTTTGTTTTGGAAAAGAAAAAGCCCGATCGGTTTTGCCGAAAGGGCTTGGGACGATGTGGGTGGAGGAAAAGTTACATGTGTTTTACTTCAACAAGGTCTACTTTGCTGGTCGTAATCCAGACATCCAGTGGCAGGCGCAAGACAACCTTTGTTTTTTCCAAACTCTGAATACTCGCTGGAGTTTGGGGTCGTCTGGACGCTGAAAGGTTTATGCCTCCCGTCACATTGCCGCGAATAGCAATACCACCAGCTCCCGCTGCAACCGCCCCTTCTCCGATAGCAACTCCTCTGCTATGTGGAGTCTCTACCATGGAGTCAATGTACACCTCGAGATTTTTGGCGTAGTGGGAGTAGTTTACCTCGCCTTGTAAAACCTCTAGCTCTACTCCTTCCCCCCTACCAGAGAACTCTACAACAACCTCCGGGATCCAGCTTACCTCCACTAGTTCCACGTTTCCTTTTTTGAACGTGGTTTTCGAGGACACTTTGTTGAGTTTCCCGTTTAGAGCCATTCTACCTCCTTAATGGAATAGATTCTTTGACATTATCTCAGCATGTTTAATGTTTGTCAACCCCACCGTAATGTTTCAATACCTTCGCAACACAGTTTCGTTGAATTTTCCCAAAGCAACAATATCCCGAAAAATCTGGTTCCAAGTAACTCCGGCTCCCGCAACAAAGTCGGACTCGCTATCCGTATTATCGCGAAATAGCGTTAGTACAGGCGACAAAACGGCGGTGCACCAAGCATCGTTTGTTTTGTTTACTTCTGAAACGCTTTATGATAGATTAGGCTTATGAAAAAAAATGATATAAAAATTTCATACGATGCTGATGCGGATGTAATGAGTTGGGAGACGACACAAAAAGGAAAAATCGACTATGCAACAGAAATTGGTAATTTTGTGGTACATTTTTCAAAAGACAATAAGCCACTGCTTATAGAAGTTTTGGAAGCCTCAAAAATTCTCAAAAAAAGTGAACGGAAAATTGAGAAAGCTCGTGAGCATGAAGTCGTTGGCACTCGTTAAATTTTAAGAACAAAAAAGCCTCGCTCGTAAGCGAGGCTTGCTCAAAGATTTGAGTGGCCGAACGGATTGTTCCGATTGGGCTGTATGGAAGTTGTTATTTTAATTCGGAATGACTCCAGAAAAAGGGGTCTTTAAATCCTGCCCATTCTCCAATTCCTTTTACAATGTCTCGGGAGTCTAATTTCGTCACAACAGCAAAACGAAGTGTTGCAAGAAGAATAGCCACTACAATAGATTGAGCATTAGGCGCTAAATCTTTATGCAGCAATTGTTTGAAAGAATTAATGTTCAGGGGCGCACCGTTTTCAAGGAGTTCTGCAAGACGACCCGTTTCTATACTGAGATGTCTGAGTACTTCGCCCGTATAGGATTTTAGATTGTCATCGGTCAATCTCGGGTGACGTTTACTGATAACATACATTATATTCCTAATGTCTGCAGGCATGCCGCCGTCTATAATTGCCATAACGAATCCTCCCTGTTGTTTACTTCGTTGTAGGAAGTTCATACGTTCCTGACACCATTGGCGTTTTGATTTTCTTCTTTTTGTCCAGCGAATCTGTTTCCATAATCATTACGTTAGGTGTATCTACCAACGTTTTTTCTTTTCCTTGATATCTCTGCTCATATCGTTCAGCATGGAGAACTGCTTCCTCGCCAACTTGTCGCTTAACACCGATACCTTCTAGCTTTGCCACATAACCACCGCCATAAGCGATAAAATCATCCAGAGGAATCGTTCTGTATCCTCGCTTTGCGTATTCAGCTTCCCACTTTTTCCATTTTTCAAAGAGCTCGTCAAAGCCTACGCACTTGCCCATGTAGATATAGCTTACTGCATCTCCAAAGGCAGTACCCGTTTTTACATACTCTCTTTTTACAAGAGCGAACGGCAATAGCTGCTTCATAGTTCACACCTCCAAAAATATGTAGTTCTTGGATATTCATACCATGCGATATAAACTATTGCAATTACACCAAAAACGGCACCCCCCGCCACTTCTTGAAATCTATCAAGTCCTGTACAATCTGGTGCACATTCCGTCCCAGAGCCGCAACATTCAAGAAAACAGTCGCATGGCGCGACTGTTTTCGTTTTTGAAAACAAAAAAGCCCCTCCTCCGTTAAAACTTCGGAAGGGCAGGCCGTACGGATGTCCGATTGGGTTGTGGTACCTGGAGATATGTATCATGCAGTTAGGTTGGACGGTGTTCGCTCCTTGGTATCAATGTTGATATCAAGTTCTGAAATATCTTCTCCGATGCTGTGTAGATATGACTGATACAAACGGAGCATATTTCTTAGTTCGTGACGTTCGCTCAAACTGGTAATCTTCTGTGAATTTCTGAGGACAATCACAATGAAGTTATGAACATCTTCTGGTGGTACCGTTGTACCATCTGCGAGGCGACTATTCAGGCCATCATATAGACGCATGAACTCGTAAAAATAATTGCTCCACCATTCTTCTTTGTCTGTTTCCATCCATTCACTGGCTAACCGATATTCATGCAACGCCGACTTCTCGCCCCAAACCATGAGTACATTGATTTTCTCTTTTGGATACCAACTGAAATGTGCTCTACCAGCGTGATGCCGTATTTCTTGGGGTGTTACAATCTGTAAATTGTGACCCTCGTTTGCAAGAGAAAGAGATGCAGAATTGAGGGCGAGGTGGCTTATAACCTGATTACGTGTAAGTGGCCGCCAAAAATGGTAGCCATGATGACTCCTGAATGCGTATGCAAAATCCGTGGAAATCAGAGCTAGCTCATTTATCAAAGGAGAGTAATCTTCCTCGCGAGGAATCTCTTTCCTGAATTTCTTGTCCATCGTTCACCTCCGTTCATTTTCTAAATGTTATATAGCACTTATTTGTTTATTTTGCAATGATATGATACTTATTTCCCGAAACTCCGTCCATGCAACAATTTTCTGAAACATACGGTTTCCCGACCTTCGCTAAACCGACCGGCAGACAAAGCTACGGTGGGCAAGCAAGCAATTCCGGCTCCCGCAACTAAAAATTATTGTTACTGTTAAACAAAAAACTCCATTCAGCACGGAGTTTTTTGGTGTGGACCCGGCGGGACTTGCACCCGCTTTCCCGAGTGACAACAACGGTGTGTTACTTTATACACAACGGGCCCGGATCCACGGAAGTATCGTAAAATAGAAAAAGCCCTTTTTCAAGGACTCTTTCTGTGTCACTCGGGATTGCCCGTAGTGTTACGAACATCCGTTGTATGCCTCAATCTTATCAAATTGTGAATTATTGTCAATAGCAAGAACCGTTCACCAAAGACGGCAGTTCCTGCCACTTCTTTGAATCCAGCAAATCTTGCACAATCTGGTACACATTCCGTCCCAGAGCCGAAATATTCAAGAAAACAGTCGCATGGCGCGACTGTTTTCGTTTTTGAAAACAAAAAAGCCCGCACGGATGTCCGATTGGGCTTTGTAATGGATTTAGTAAATCTGTTTCTACCGAAACGTGTATTTGAATCCGAAGCGGGGATATACATCTCCGCCGATTACCTGCAGTTCTGTTCCTAGGGGAAAAAGTCCATCGGGTTTTCACTTGGCGGTTGAGCCATCTCTTTTTCAAGTTGGTAGAGTTCCTTTTTTATTTCCTCCATTGTCATGGAGGGTATGGCAGCGTATTTATGAACCTCATTTTCTGCGTTTATTCTAGCGACCTCTTTATAAGGTGCCAGAAAGATTACCAGTAAAGTGAATACCATAGCGACGTACAGCCATCCAACGTGAATACCTTTAACTTTCATACCAGTTTCCTCCTTTTCAAGGTGAATTAAAGTCGGTCAAATTGTATATCTTTCATGACGATTTGTCAACCGTTACCACTTCCCGAAACTGCGTCCATGCAACATTCTGAAACACATGGTTCCCCGACCTTCGCTAAACCGACCGGCAGACAAAGCTACGGTGGGCAAGCAAGCAATTCCGGCTTCCCAAAATTTTTGTTTTGGTGTAGTCTGATTATTGAGAGTACCAAATTGTCTGAAAGGAGTTTCTGTATGCAAAAACAGAGGAGTAGTTGCTTTCTTTGGTTGGTGTTGCTGATTGTATTGCTGGCGGGATGCGCTTCCGGACCGCTCACGAAACGTGAGAAAGGAGCGCTCTTGGGAGGCGCGGGCGGTGCGGGCGTTGGCGCGTTGTTGGGCGGCGGCAAAGGCGCTGTCATTGGCGGAGCGCTGGGAGGGCTCGGCGGAGCTCTTTTAGGGGATCAGTTTCAACGGCGGGAACAGGAGCAGTGGGAACAGCAGCGTGAATTGGAAAATCAACAACGCGAGATCGAACGACAGCGAAAAGATCTCGAGCGGCTCAAGCGCCACAATTACTACAAGGGATACTAAGGTCGGACAGAGCTAAGAACATTTTTAGAGATGGTATGTGCGCCATCTCTTTTTTAATATAATCAATTGGATAGGAAACAGAGCACATGAAATGAATTTTTGTAAGGCATCCTCGCTGTATATTTGTTTTCGTGATATATTTACCATGAGAGGTGTTCTATGAAAACATATAGACAGATGATTGCCCTTTTTTGCTGTATAACGTTGTTTTTGGTGTTTACTCCTCCGCTTGTGCGGGGGGAAGTTTTACAAAAAGAAAACCCCTGGTGGCCGTCGACGGTTATAAACCCCCCCGAACTTGAGGCATTTTTTAGAGTACTAGACGAAAAAGCAAAAGGTGTGTTTGTGCTTCCGAAGACCACATATGATCCGCGTATGATGTTGATAGAACCGGAGCCGAATGCTGTCTTAAATATGGAAGGAAGGTTAATCGGGTTTACTATTTCAGTTGCGGTGACAAAACGCGTAAAAAACAGGTATGTGTACCGCAAGTTTTTGTATCACAATGTATGGGCCAGTGATATTGAGGAGATATTTTACGACGTGTCATTTCTTGACCGTACGATTGATGAAAACAAGAAATTGGCACTCAACGAAAATGGTACCGCCTACGAGAATCTCGTAAAAGTGTCAGCTGCCAATGTAAAACAGGAAGCGGTGGATAATGCTCTCAAAGCCTGCCGTGCGATTATCACGGACATCGCAAAAGGGCTGGCGCCGATAGCGCCAGAACATAGTAACTTAGATTTATTTGCCCGGCGCGTGGATCACTACTTCAGCCAAGCCTTTGAACCGTATCTGGCATTTGGGCCGTACGATCCGGCAACATATATTCTCGTGTTTGATTACGATCCCTTGGGTGCGAATACGTTTTTATTAAAAATTGCCCGTGTGTTTCTGGTGCCATCACCAAGCGGTACTACGCTTCCGTTATTTGGTCGGGCGCAGCTCGTGGCGAAGGTTGTCTCAACAGACGCATCTTCCGTTTCCGGAGATACTCTCGCAAAACAGACATTCCGCGCACTGCTCGCTTTGCACAATAGCGGAAGAAAATAAATACTATCAAGACCGGTGTCCTGACACCGGCTTTTTCTTTTTCTCCAGACTGTTGTGTATCCAGTAGACGTTGAGTATTATATATATATGCAGAATTTGGAAGAATTAAAACAAGAAGCTCTTACTGCCATACGGGGGGCGGAACGTATGGTGGATTTGCGGGACGTGGAAGTGAAATATCTTGGGCGGAGAGGATTGCTTACGGAGGTATTACGAGGATTAAAAGATGTACCGGAGAAAGAACGGAAAGAGAAGGGGATGGAAGCAAACACACTTCGGGAACTATTGGAGCTCGAAATAGCAACACGCCGATCGCAATTGCAAGATGCGGAGTATCCGCGGCAGTTAGAGGCCGAAAAAATTGATATTACTCAACCCGGCCGCAAATATCACACAGGCAGTCTTCATCCTCTTACACTTGTTCAACGCGAGGTCCAAGATATTTTAGGGAAGATGGGGTTTTCCACAGTTCGCGGTCCCGAAGTGGAACTTGAGTGGTATAACTTCGACTCGCTCAATTTGCCGAAATATCATCCTGCGCGCGACATGCAAGACACGCTCTGGCTCGACGAGAAACCAGTCGCGCTCAAAAAGCGGGGAGAAAATATTCTCTCGCGCCTCCTCATGCGCACGCAAGTCACTTCAATTCAGGTGCGTTTTATGGAAAAAAATAATCCCCCGTTTGCAATTGTTATGCCCGGAAATGTTTTCCGGCGTGAAGCCTCTGACGCATCGCACGAAAGCCAGTTTTCCCAGATGGACGGGCTCGCAGTGGGACCGGACGCGTCGCTTGCAAATCTGAAGTGGGTGATGGAAACGGTGATGAAAAAATTGTTTGGCTCGGGCGTCAAAACGCGTTTGCGTCCCAGTTATTTTCCGTTTACCGAGCCGTCCGTGGAACTGGACATGGAGTGTTTAGTATGCCAAGGCCGCGGGTGTTCTGTATGTAAAAAAACAGGCTGGATTGAAGTATTACCCGGCGGTATGGTACATCCGAGAGTTTTTGAGGCGGCCGGATATAATCCGCGCGAGAACCAAGGATACGCTTTTGATATTGGCATTGATCGCATTGCCATGATGAAATATGGCGTTCCTGATATTCGCCTGTTTCGCTCGCAGGATTTACGATTCATTAACCAGTTTTAAAAAAGGCGCTAGGCTTTAGGAATTAGGCTCTAGAACGATGTTGCTGTCTCTAGTCCTAAAGCCTAAAGCCTAAAACCTAAAGCCTATGAAATTTTCGTATACATGGCTGAAAGAATATATTCCTTCACTTCCTCCTCCCAAAAAAGTGGCGGAGCTTTTGCTTATGTATTCCTTTGAAGTGGAGAGTGTAGAAAAAAAAGGCCGCGATACTGTTTTTTCCATAGACATTCTCCCAAATCGTATTGCCGATGCTTCCGGGCACCGCGGAGTAGCGGGGGAGCTTTCTGCTATTTTGCAAAAACCCTGTAAAGTTCCAAAACGTTCCTTCAAAGAAGCAGCAGAGTCAACCACGGCGTTCGTTCATATAGATGTAAGAGATACACAAGGTTGTCCGCGTTATGCGGCGCGCATGTTGAAAGACGTACATGTTGCCGAAGCACCCGCATGGCTGCAGGAACGCCTCGGCGCGTGTGGTATCAAATCTATCAATAATGTTGTCGATGTTGCGAATTATGTCATGTTGGATATGGTGCAGCCGCTTCATGTGTTTGACGCTGATAAAATCGGGGGCGGGATAATTGTACGCAGAGCTGTGTCGGGTGAAAAGTTTGTAAGTTTGGACGGCGAGACATACACGCTCGACTCGCGCGATTTGGTTATTGCTGACAACAAGGGGCCGCTGGCTTTGGCGGGTATTAAAGGTGGCAAGTGTGCAGAAGTAAACGAAGAAACAAAAAACATTATAATAGAATCCGCTAATTTTGATCCCGAATCCATTGAGCGGACAGCGAAAAAAGTAAATCTGCTTACGGACGCGGCGGTGCGTTTTCGGGTGGGAATTGACCCTAATCTTACCGTGCTTGCCATCAACGAAGCAGCTTCACTCATTCAAGAAATCGCGGGTGGCAGATTGCTTCGGGGTATAGTAGATACCGGAAAAAATACGCCCGCAAGAACAATTGGTATCCACAAAGAAAAGGCAAACAGTGTGTTGGGGATTAGTTTGTCTGAAAAAGAAATGGTTGCTATTTTTAAGCGGCTGGGGTTTGGCGTGACAAGACAAAAAGAATATATACAGGTGCGTATTCCTTCGATTCGCGTGGATTTACAAGGTGAAGAAGATCTTATAGAAGAGCTTGCGCGCATGTATGGATTCTTTAACATCAAGCCCGTTGCTCCGCGTATTACATTTATGGAAGTGGGGGACACCCGGCGCGAGAAATTCCGCGAACGCGTGCGTGAACGAGTGGCGGCATTTGGGTACAGCGAAGTATACAGTTACGCATTTGCGGGAGAACGCGAGATGAGTCTGTATACGGGGCAAGCTGGTGTTCTTTCACTTTTGAATCCGCTCCGCCCCGACATGAAGTATCTCCGAGCAAATCTTATAGGTTCTTTGCTTTCGGCGCTTGCAAAAAATCAGCAACAGGACGCGGCGCGCGTGTTTGAAGCGGGAAATGTTTTTTCACGCCCTGCAAAAAGTATTCGTGATACGACTGAACTTGAGGAAGAGCGTATCGCATTCGGTTTTTTTACAAAAGACTTACATGAAAGTTCTTATTTTGAGTTAAAGGGGGTTGTTTCATCACTTTTTGAATCTTTCGGGATTGATGACATGTATTTTGACGACGCTGATCCGGGTTCTTCTAACCTATTTCATCCGTTCCGATCTGCCCAAATAAAAACCGATACCCAAACGATTGGCATAGTGGGCGAAGTTCATCCGCGTGTGAGAGACCTGTTTGGGATACGCGGCGGTGTGGGGATTGCCGAGCTCTCGTTTGCAAAACTGTTTGAGGCCGCTTCCGCCGAGCTCCGCTATCAGGAAATATCAAAATACCCAAGCGTTATGCGCGATGTCGCGCTTTTGGTGCCGATGGATACACGCGTGGCAGAAGTGGAAGACATTATAGAAAACACAGGGGGTGAACTATTAGCGGATACGGATATTATAGATATATATGAAGGCGCAGAACTTCCCGACGGCAAAAAGAATTTCGCGTTTCGATTGGTGTTCCAATCGCCCGATCGCACATTGAAAGACGAAGAAGTGAACGCGATTGTGGAGAAGATAACAAAAACACTCGAGGAGACGAATGAGGAGTGGGAGGTGAGGGGGTAGGGATTAGGCTCTAGGCCCTAGGCTTTAGGAAAATAAAAAAGCCCGGCCATGGGAGATGGCGCGGGCTGGGGGCGAGGTACAAATTACCGACGGGGTATAAGGTATTCTGCCTCAAGACGTAGAGGGGTGATATCCTTAACGATGTCCTCCGGCATGAATACCACATATTGGTCTTCCTTGTCTTTTTTAATTCTCAAGACAAGAGAACCTGCTGTGGCATCCTGCACCTTTATCGGCAGGACGAAGACGTCAACCACCTTTTCACAGGGCTTAAGATTTGCTGCATAATTCCAAGCCTGCATATGCAGGGCGTTGAGTTTTTGCGCTGGCTTGGCCTGCAAAACCGCCTCCAAAACAGCTCCCACTACAAAAGACCCAATAACAACCAACACAACATTAAACCATTTGACCATACTGAATCCTCCTCCCTACAAATTTGTTTTCATTATACACAATTTATTCTATTTGTCAATAGTGCTGGTGTGAGGTGGAAGTGATAGTATATATTCATGAAATATTTGATACTCCTGCGTAAAAGTGAATATGGATATGATGTTCATGTACCCGCTTTACCGGGGTGCCACAGCCAGGGCGATACGGAACCGGAGGCATTAGAAAATGTTAAGGATGCTATTTCAACTTATCTAGGGATGGAGGCGGACGAATCACATGGAGCGGAGGTTCGCGAGGTTGAGGTCACCATTGCGTAACGTATGCTTTTTACCGATGTCTCTGCAGAGCGTGCTATAAAAGCGTTTGAAAAAGGGGGATTTTGGTTGTACAAACACCGCGGAGCAAAGCACGCTGGGATGACAAATGGCACAAGAAAAATCACCATACCGCGGCACCCACGTTTGAATCCCTACACGTTGAAAGGGATTATTCGTGATGCGGGTCTCATTGACGAGGAGTTTAAAAGATTGTTGTAAAAAAGCCCGGCCATAGGAGATGGCGCGGGCTGGGTAGGGTGTGGAAGTTCTAAAATTCTTCATCTTCGGGAGAGGCCCACGATTTGTCGGAGGTGCTCCAATCTTCGAACACATCATCGTCTTTCTTTGCCTCTTCCACTTCTGCCCTCAACATCGGATCAATGGCATATGCCCATGCCCGCTCTCCAAAGTATTCGAGAGCGGATTCCTCGGTGAGGAATACGCCGTGCCATTGGTTTGTTATGTCGCTTACGTAGAAGTGATCCTCTACCATGGTGCCAGGATTTAAGAAGGAGGGACTGTCATAAAAAATTTTCACATCCTTTATCCCAAAAAACGGGCTGTCTTCCATGCGCTTGATTGTGTGCGGCTCATCCACCCCAATAGGTTTACAGTCTAAACTCATCATCCACCAGAATGTGTCTCCCACCTTTAAATGAGTGAGGAACTCCTCTACGCTGTCGATAACGTATGCCATTATGGGCCTCCTTTTTCCCCCGCAAATTTGTTGTAAGTATATCCTATTTTGTATGTTTGTCAATAGTGCTGGTGTGAGATGGAAGTGGTATTATGTGGTTATGACAAAAGTAAGCGAGAAAACAAAACGGTCCTATGGACGTGTTAAGGGGCAGGGATATAAAAGTGTCAAGGTTCCCGTGATAGACGTAAAAAAATATGGCGGGTTGCAGGTTGCTATTGTGAATGGAAAAATAATCGCTGAAGGACGTACATGGGAAGAAGTACTGCAAAACACGCAAGAAAAATTTCCTGACACGCCTCTTAGTGAGATACGGGTGTTTTCTGTTCCAAAAAGTTTGCATGTTATTTACTATGCGTAAATCATGCTTGTTTTCATATGGTATTACCCTGCGAGATACCGGAGACGTGACGGTGTTTCCAGTTGCAGAAGTTCTCTTTCAACATAATAAAGGTTGGATACCTGCTTTTTTACTAATAGATTCCGGGGCAACTATTTCTGCGCTGCCAAAAAGTGATGCATCGGTATTGGGTGTTGTGGCAGAACAGGGCACTCATATGGCAGTGAAAGGTATTGGTGGCGCGCCTATTTCCGGATGGCGGCACGATATTCGAGTTAAATTGGGAAAGAATATGTTGAAAATCCCTCTTGTTTTTTTGGATGATTCGCAGGCACCGCGCGTGTTGGGGCGTGCTGGTGTATTTGAAAAATTTTTAGTTGTTTTTGAAGAAAGCAAACGTCGTACGGGTTTGCTTGGAAAGCAAACCAAGGAGGCACAGATTGTTTCCGGTGTGCTTAATAAAATTTGAGAATATAAAAAAGCCCGGCCATGGGAGATGGCTCGGGCGGGCTTTAGAGGAGGCGAATATTTTGTCAGTTATTTATAGATAAAACATTATGAACGTGCGCCAAGATGCTAGAGTGTCCTTGTTTTATAAGCAATTCTTGGTGCGTTTTCTGGATGTGATGTCTATAAATATTCCAGTTTTGGCCCGACGGTTTACCTCGTACGCGTTGGCAATTTTAAGCGTTTCAAGCTCACAGGGTTCGCCATTCTTATCGATGAGTGCACAATCAAGCGCTTTGTTATACGCTATGTTCTCTAGAGGGACTCGTCCGTAACGTTGAATGGCAATGTTAAACGCAGTCAAGGTTGAATTATCGAAACTTTCTAATGCTAGTACCATAGCTGTTGCCAGTGTTTGTTCGTCCATTTTTTGACCTCCTAGTTTGATTTGTATTCATTATGTACAATTTAGAACACTTGTCAATAGTGCTAGCGGAACGAAAAAATGCTAAAATAAACCTGTAGTATGCCCAAAAAAGAGCCGAAAAATAAAAAAGTTGCAGAAGAAAAGTCTTCCGACTATGGGGCGAAGGATATTTTTGTTTTGGAAGGGTTGGATCCGGTGCGGAAGCGCCCGGGGATGTACATTGGTTCTACGGGACCGGATGGCCTACATCATTTGATTTGGGAGATCGTGGATAATTCAATAGACGAAGCGATGGCGGGATATGCAAAGAATATCGAAATCATTCTTCTTCCCAAAAACCGCGTTCAAGTATCAGATGACGGTCGTGGTATTCCTGTGGATACACATAAGCAGACAAAGAAGTCGGCGTTAGAGACCATTATGACAACGTTGCATGCCGGAGGGAAATTCGGTGGCGGGGCATATAAAGTATCGGGCGGGTTGCATGGCGTGGGCGCATCAGTGGTAAACGCGCTTTCGGTCTGGATGCGCGTGGAGGTATGCAAAGAGGGGGGCTTGTACGTGCAGGAGTATCAACGCGGAAAACCAAAAGCGGCTGTGAAAAAAATTGGAACGTGCGGGGCCAACAGTACCACGGTTACATTTGAGCCGGACCAGGAAATTTTTAAGGAGATAGAAGAATATAATTGGAAACGCGTGCTCGACCGCCTGCGCCAGCAGTCGTACCTTACGCGCGGCATTCGCATGACGCTCCGCGATGAGCGCAAAGATACGCCAACCAGCGGACAAGGCTACGGGTTTTACTTTGAAGGCGGTATTGCTTCATTTGTGAAATATCTCAACCGCGACTTAACGGCGGTGCATGATACGATTTTTTATGCCGCAAAGACCGTAAACGACATCCAGATAGAACTTGCGTTGCAGTATGCTGATGATCTGCAGGCGCGCGAGATGGGGTTTGCGAACAACATTTACACACAGGAAGGCGGTATGCATATTACGGGCTTCCGTACGGCGCTTACCCGCGTGTTGAACGATTACGCCCGAAAGAATTCATACCTAAAGCAGGACGAAGAAAACCTTATCGGCGAAGATGTGCGTGAAGGTCTTACGGCCATTGTATCCTTGCGGCTTAAAGAAACGCAGTTTGAAGGCCAGACAAAGTCAAAGCTTGGCAATCCCGAAGCGCGTACGGCAGTTGAATCTTTTTTTGCGGAAGCATTTGGCGCGTACCTTGAAGAAAATCCGGCTGACGCACGGGCCATTGCCGGAAAAGTGATCCTTGCCGCAAAAGCCCGCAAAGCCGCAAAAGCCGCAAAAGATACCATTTTACGAAAGGGGATACTTGATGGCATGACGCTTCCCGGCAAGTTAGCCGATTGCCAGTCGAAAAGCGCGGAGGAGTCAGAACTCTTTTTGGTGGAGGGCGACTCGGCTGGTGGTTGTTTTTCTGGAGATACAAAAATTGCACTTACCGATGGACGCGCCATTACATTTCAAGAACTTGTTGAGGAGTGTCAACAGGGAAAGAAAAATTATTGTTACACTATTGCCGAGAACGGGTCTATTGCTGTAGGAGATATTACTAATCCGCGCGTGACTAAAAAGAACACAAAAGTTGTTAAAGTTGTGCTCGATAATAGAGAGGAGATAACCTGTACTCCAGAGCATAAATTTATGCTCCATGACGGAACGTTTAAAGAAGCTCAACACCTTACTCAACATGATTCTTTAATGCCTCTCTATCGCAAGTATTCAGAAATTGCCGGAAATATCACTATCAGGGGGTATGAAATGATATTTGATCCGTCTAAGCATCGTTGGATATTTACGCATATTCTTTCAGATGTCTATAATCTTCTCCGGGGAATATATGCTGAAGTACAGGGTCCCCATCGACATCATCAGGATTTTAATAAGATTAATAACAATCCAGACAATCTCGTTCGGCTCTCTCGCGAGGAGCATTTAGAAACACATCGCAGATTAGTAAAATATACACTGCATAGACCTGATGTACTCGAGAAGGTGCGAGAGCTTCATAAAACTCCAGAATTCAGAGAGAAAATACGCAAGGCAATGACAACTCCCAAAATGCATAAACTATTGAGTGTACGAGCAAAGAAGCAGTGGGAAAATGCAGAATATAAGAAATTTATGATAGAGAAATTTCTTGATTTCTATCAGAAAAATGAAAGTTATAGAGAGGTTTCCCAAAAGATATTGGCGCAAGCACAGGAAGCATATTGGAGTAGCGAAGAGAATCGGCAAGAGCAAGCAAAGCGTGTGCGCGAGCATTTTAAGAATAATCCTGAGCGCAAAGTGTGGCTTGCTGATATTGCACAAAAACAATGGGATAATAAAAAACTTCGAATGTGGCGGAGTGAAAAAACAAAAGAGCAATGGACTCCGAAATTTCGCATGCAACGGAAAGTCGCTTATAACAAGACGTATTATGAACATTCAGTAGGAGCTTTGTATGAGATATATAGAACGAGAGGCAGTGTTGATTCTCAGGAATATGAAACACGAAGAAAAAAGACTCAAAATAAAAATTTGTTGAAGTATGATACTATTCTTGATCGGTTTTTTGCGGGCGATACAAGAGAGCTTACAACTGCAATCCAGAATTACAACCACCGAATCAAGAGTGTAATGAGACTAGAAAAAAAGATTGATGTATACGATATTGAAGTTCCGGGTACGCATAATTTTGCACTTGCATCTGGCGTATTTGTGCACAATAGTGCAAAGGGCGCGCGGGATCGCCGCATACAGGCGATTTTGCCGCTGCGGGGAAAAATTTTGAATGTGGAGCGGGCGCGGCTTGATAAAATGCTTGCCTCAAAAGAGATAAAGGCGCTTGTTATCGCGTTGGGGGCTGCCATCGCGGATGAGTTTAATCTTGAAAAAATCCGGTATCACAAAATCGTAATCATGACGGATGCCGATGTGGACGGCGCGCATATCAGGACGCTTCTTTTGACGCTATTTTACCGCTATTACCGGCCGGTGGTGGAGGCGGGGTATTTGTATATTGCCCAACCCCCGTTGTATAAAATAAGCAAAGGACGCGAATTCCGGTATGCATACACCGAAGCAGAAAAAGAAAAAGTTCTTGAAGAAATGCAGCACGTGCGCGAAGAAAAAAAGAAGGTTGGCAAAGGAACCACAAAAATAATGGTGGAAGAAGATGAGTCTAAAGATGCAAAAGAAGATGAAGTCATTACCAGCGAGGAAGGAATAGGCGAGATGTACAAGGGTTTCAACATCCAGCGCTATAAAGGTCTTGGTGAGATGAACCCCGATCAATTATGGGAGACTACCATGGATCCGGCGCGTCGGGTGCTTCTGCAGGTAACGGTGCGCGATGCTCAAGAGGCCGACCACATTTTTGATATCCTTATGGGCGATGAAGTTGCGCCCCGAAAGTCCTTTATTCAAACCCATGCCAAAGCGGTGAAGAATTTGGATATTTAAGTTTGTATAATGAACATATATATAAAATGGGGATTGAGAGGAGCGGCGTTGGGGTTACTTTTGTGGCTTACTGTTATTGGTATTCAGTTACTCTATGTTTTTGATATCATTGCATATACCAATATTGATGAAGGAACTATGCTGTTCATAGCTTCGCCATATTGTGGATATGCATGGGGGGATAGTGTTGAGGCACGAGCGTGGTGCTGGCTTTTTGCAGGCCATGTAACAAATATCGTAGGAGGATTTTTTGTCGGGGTAGTTAGTGTCCATATAAAGAACTTGTTGACATCACAGAAGAAGTAGAGTACTGTATAAGCTATAAGGCCTGTGGGCCTTTTAAGTTGGTATTAGTATGGTAGACAAATTTATAAATTATCTTCGCGACACCAAGACCGAACTCAAGCGGGTTGTTTGGCCTTCGCGCCAAGATACGATCCAATATACGCTTGCGGTGATCGGTATATCAGCGGCGGTTGCGATATTTTTGGGCGCGCTGGATATTTTATTTCAGTTTCTGTTGAAAACATTTATTTTGTAGAAGTTAGGTGATCCCTCGTCGCTTTGGTCGCTACGCTTCCAAAGCTCGCTCGGGATGCTCAAAAATTATAGTCGTTTTACTCCTTAATTTTTGGCACATGCCAAAACAAACATCAGAATTTGGAAAAAACTGGTATGCGGTGCATACGTATTCGGGCTATGAAGACGCGGTAGCCCGCAATTTGCGTCAGCGCATCGAATCTATGGGCATGGAGGACAAGATTTTTAATGTGCTTGTGCCCACGGAAAAAAAGATAAAAATAAAAGGCGGCAAACGCCGCGTGGTGGAGGAAAAAATTTACCCCGGGTATGTGCTGGTGGAGATGATTGTAACGGATGATTCATGGTATGTGATCCGCAACACGCCGCGTGTTACCGGGTTTGTCGGTTCAGGTACAACGCCGACACCGTTGAGCCAGGAAGAGATGGATGTGCTTCTTGGGCGCATGAATCAGGACGAGCCGCGGCACAAGATTGACTTAGTGGCGGGGGATGCGGTAAAAATTACTGACGGGCCGTTTAAGGACTATGAAGGCCGTGTGTCGGAGGTTGACGAAGAACGGGGCAAGACAAAAGTGCTCGTTTCAATCTTTGGCCGTGAGACACCCGTGGAGTTGGACTTTTTACAGGTGGCGAAGATCTAAAAATGAATAAACCAATTAAAACAATACTCAAGCTTCAGCTTCCAGCTGGCAAGGCGACGCCAGCTCCTCCTGTTGGCACTGCGTTAGGACCGCATGGCATCAACATCGGCGATTTTGTCAATAAATTTAATCAGGCAACAGCCGACAAGGGAGATGCAATTATTCCGGCAGAGGTCACCATCTACCAGGACAGAACGTTTGATTTTAAGCTCAAAACTCCGCCGGCGTCCGATTTGTTGCGTAAAGCAGCCGGTGTGGAAAAAGGGTCCGGAAACCCGCTTCGCAATAAAGTTGGCACCGTACCACGCGCAAAGATACGCGAAATTGCCGAGATAAAAATGGAAGATTTGAACGCGTATGATGTTGCCGCCGCTTCAAAAATAATTGAGGGCACGGCACGTTCAATGGGTATTGAGGTAAAATAAATTACGTTTTGTGTTACCTATGTCTGCACTAAAGATACGAATACTAGCAGTTGCCTTGCTATTACTTGGTATTCTTGCCGGTATTTTTGCATTGCCGGGTACTTTTGCGTTTTTACCTGATATTCCTTATCGCCTCGGGCTTGATTTGCAGGGTGGCACGCACTTGGTATACCAAGCGGATGTATCGAATGTGCCGGCGGGAGAAGTGAATGAATCTATGGCGGGCTTGCGCGATGTCATTGAGCGCCGGGTGAACGCGTTTGGTGTCTCAGAGCCGGTGGTGCAAGTGGAAGAGGCGGGGAACGACCAGCGGCTTATTGTGGAGCTTGCGGGTGTGCGTGAAATTAGCGAGGCAATACGGCTTATCGGTGAGACGCCGTTTTTGGAATTTCGGACGGAAAGACCCGCCGAAGAGCGGCAGGCGATTCTTGAGGCCCAGGCTGCGGGCGGACGTATGATGGAAGATGCGTATTTTGTGCCGACAGATCTTACTGGGAAGTATCTTGAGCGCGCAGATGTTTCATTTGGACAGACGGCAATTCAGTCTTTGGTGACGCTTCGTTTTAACGAAGAAGGAGCGCGTATTTTTGAAAAGCTAACGGAAGAAAATGTGGGCAAGCAGCTTGCGATTTATCTTGATGGGTTTCCTATTTCGGCACCTGTGGTGCAGCAAAAAATTACCGGTGGGCAAGCGCAAATTACCGGGAACTTTACTATTGAAGAAGCCCGCGATTTAGTACGCCGGTTAAATTCCGGCGCATTGCCGGTGCCTATTGTGCTCGTCAGTCAACAGAGTGTGGAAGCGTCTTTAGGAAGGGTGGAATTGACACGGAGTCTGAACGCGGGCGTGTATGGTCTGTTGGCGGTAGCCTTGTTTATGATTCTGTGGTACCGATTGCCCGGCCTCATGGCGGTGATCGCTCTTCTTATATATATAGCCCTTCTGCTTACTATTTTTAAATTGGTGCCTGTTACGCTTACCGCGGCGGGTGTGGCCGGATTTATTCTTTCCATTGGTATGGCGGTGGACGCGAACATTCTTATATTCGAACGCTTTAAGGAAGAAATGAAAGCAGGCCGCATGTTGGCCGGTTCCATTGAAGAAGGATTTAACCGGGCATGGATGTCCATTCGTGATTCAAACGTATCAAGTCTTATTACGGCCGGCATTTTATATTGGTTTGGCACCAGTTTAATCAAAGGTTTTGCGCTTACCCTGGGCCTTGGCGTTATGGTAAGTATGTTTTCCGCGATTACCATTACGCGCACATTTTTCCGCGCGTTAAAATTATCAGAAAGTAAAACGGTTCGGTTCCTATTTGGAGCCTCATAATATGGACTTCATCGCCTGGCGAAAATTACCATATACGATATCCGGCATCCTCGTGCTTGCGAGTCTTGGGATGCTTTTGCTATGGGGATTGCCGCTTGGTATAGATTTTACCGGCGGGTCCCTTATGGAGCTTGAGTTTGCTCATGCGCTACCCGCGCAAGATTCAATTCATGAGCGTATTGCTTCGCTTAACTTGGGTGATGTGCAGGTTCAGCAAACAGGGGAACGCGGCATGTTGCTCCGCGCGCGCGACATCGATGAAGAAACCCATCAAAACGTTCTTACGGCATTACGCGGCATAGATAGGAGTGTTGAGGAAAAACGTTTTGTATCCATCGGCCCTACCATTGGCAATGAGCTCAAACAAAAGGCGATCTGGGCGCTTATGTTAGTGCTCGCGATGATTATTGTCTATATTACGGCTGTATTTCGACATGTTTCCCGCCCGCAAGGAATGTTCACCGGACATTCCTTGCCTTCATGGAAATACGGAGTTGTTGCTATTATTGCGCTGATTCATGACGTTACCATTCCCCTGGGGCTCTTTGCTTATTTGGGAAAATTCCAGCATGTGGAAATAAGCGCTTTGTTTATAAGCGCGCTGTTAACTATTTTGGGTTTTTCTGTGCACGACACCATTGTGGTATTTGACCGCATTCGCGAGAATTTGCGCAAGCGCGCGAGTGCACGTTTTGAAGATATCATAAACATCAGTATTCACGAAACCATGACGCGGTCTATCAACACGTCATTAACGCTTCTTTTTGTGCTTCTTACGTTATTTTTCTTGGGCGGTGAATCTACTAAATATTTTTCATTGGCGCTTATTGTGGGAACTGTTGTCGGCGTATACAGTTCCATTTTTATCGCAAGCCCGCTTTTGGTGACATGGCAGAAGTGGCAAGGAAGGAAAACAGAATAAGTAATTGCTTGCATATTGTCATTCCTGCGTAGGCTGGAATCCAGTCAAAACAACAAGATTCTCCGGATCCCCGTTTTTCCGCCAGAGGCGGATCTGCCTCTGGCATGACACGGGGATGACAGTGGTATGAATGGTTACCAGAGTAAGTATTGCAAAGCAATCTCGGGCATGGTATACAAGTAATAAATCTAGTTGTCAGGAGGATTGTATGACAAAAAAATTGAAGCTCCGTCTCGCGGCGGATATCGTCATGTTCCATTTGGAACAACGGCCTACACAGTCTGGGAGAGGGTTCTTTATTGGTACGACCGAAGAGATGCAGCGAATGGTGCTCATGATGTCTTCGGACATGATGAGTGCGCGTTTGTTCGATGGCGACCATTTTAAGCGCATTACCAAGAAGGATACTGCGCCGGTGGTTTCGAAGGTGCTGTTTGGTTGTCTCGAAGTGTTTGCCCGACGCGGGGCTAACTATTGGAGTAAGCTCTTTATTCCCAGAGATATGGTAGAAGATCTTCGTTCGCGCATCAGTGTGGACCTGTGTGCTGCGGACGTCATAGATTGTCATCCGTATTATAAGACTCTGTTTCTCTCGACTCTCCTAACTGCGGATGTACCTGAAGCCCATCAAGCTGCATAAAAAAGCTTTTTGAGACTACAGAGGGTAGCTAGTCATCATTTTTCAGCGGCGCGTGGAATTTTTTCACTGCCGCTTTTTTGTTTTCTTTAGGTTTCTTTACACCTGTTTCTGTTTTATATTGATAAACGAATTTGCAACGATCGTGAATATTTGTTATACATGAAACCATGTCAGATTTAATCAAAATTAAAAAACGAAGTCATGTTCCGTATCAAAAAATTATCATTGAAACCATCGCTCTTGCGGGTATTATCAGCATGGCTGTTCTTGCACCGAATGCTCTTCAGTCTCTTTCGTTATTCGGATACGGCAAACGCGGAATTTCAAGACGCAACCTTCAGACTGTAAGAAGTACGGTATATAGACTCCAGAAGGAAGGTATTGTGGATGCGGAAGAACAAGAAGGAGATATACAAGTGTCTCTTACGAAAGCCGGAGAACGAAAACTTGCGTATTATCGTGCGCATACGTTGAAAGAAGAATTTGTTCCAAAACAATGGGACGGTAAGTGGCGCATGGTGGTTTTTGATATTGCCGAACGAAAGCGTAAGCGTCGTGATTGGCTTCGTCGTGAATTGTGGCAGGTTGGGTTTGTGCGGTTACAAAACAGCGTATGGATAACACCCTATCCGTGCGAAGAGTTTATCTCCTTACTCAAAGTAGATGGAAAGCTTGGTGTAAGTACACTGTTTGCCATGGTGGAAAAAGTGGAAGGTGATCAGTGGCTCAAAAAACGGTTTCAGCTGGTGCAGGAATAACAGGGGTTCTTATTTTTGCTGATAAACAAAAATTCACGATCGTCGTAAATTCGTTTATCATTCTTTTTATACATGTAGTATTGTGGAAGTTTTGTATTGCGTAGAGTTCGTGCCAGATTGTGATAGTAGGTCTTTACAAACCACACTGCACTATGATATAGAAGAAGAAATTCGTTCGCAGGAGGAATACATATGCAGACGACAGAGCAGGCAACGAAACATCCTTTTCACGAGACGATCGTTGAGGTTATCGGCCGTGCCTCCAGCAGAGATCTGGAGTGTCTGGGGGCACTCATTAAAGCGACCAACGTTCCGAAAGGGCACGATGAGATCATTGCGGCATGGGAGAAACGACGGCAAGAACTGGGCTGGATGCCTCGGCAGGATCTCGGCGTACCGGCTGATCTTCTCAAGCAAAAACAAGCAGGAACTATCTCCCCGTATACAGTGTAACCAGAAAGAATTAAGCAATCCGAAAAGTAACTCCTGATAGCATAACAAGATGTTCTTTCTGTAATCTTGTGAGTACCCGGCGCACATCGCTTTCAACTAATTTCGTAAGGTGTTTATCTTTTTTCAGCGACGCGTGGAGTTGTTCCGCTGTCGCTTTTTTGTTTTCCAGCAAATATGAAATTATTTTTGCGCGAATGTAGCGTGGGGATCCTTCAAACCGAGATTGTTTCGCGTAGTGTTTGCTTTTTCGGTTTGCGTTGGGGACGCCTTTTAACGCTTCGCGTCCATAATCCATGAGCGCCCAATACCATTCACGCTGGCATCTGGATGGCTGAATATGCTGGAGTACTTGAAGAATTTTCTCGTCGTGCACGTGTTCTTTCTTTGGGAAAAATTCATGAATGATGACGCGACGGATATTTGTTTCTATAAACGGTTCACATATGTCATACGCGAAGCAGGCGATCGCGCGTGCAGAATAGGGGCCGATTCCGGGAAGCGCATCAAGGACTGATATATCTTTTGGGATGTTCCCTTTGTGTTCGCGTAGTATTATGTGTGCTGATTGTTGCAGATAGAGCCCGCGTCGGTTATAGCCCATTCCGTGCCATGCGGAAAGTATGCGAGACAATGGTGCTCTGGCAAGAAATTGAATTGTAGGGAAGGTTTTGATGAACTCGGGATATTTTATAAGTACCCGTGGAATCTGTGTTTGTTGGAGCATCACTTCAGAGATGAATATATGGTAGGGATCGGCAGTTTCACGCCAAGGGAAGCGCGGGGCGTGTCTGCGGTACCACTCCCGGATTTTCCGGCGGAGACTTTGACTTTGGTAGGCGTTCATGGTTAGTATTATAATACAAACAAGTTCTAGAGGGGGCTTTACAAATTTTTAATACTATTGTTATGTGGGAACGCATGAAGGAAAATAAGGATTTGATTGTTGTTGCAATCGCCTCTTTTTTTATCGGGTTTGGAGCTGCTTCGTTTTTTGGAGATACCGAAGAAGCGTCGGTTCCGGACGGGATAATCAGTGAAAAGGAAGATAGAGCGCCGTTGGTGTTGTCTCGTACCCAGCCGGAAAATAAAACAGAAACACTGACGGTTGAAAATCAGCGCGCGGGGTCGTCGGTTCAAGTGCTGAATACAGAACTTACCGAGCCGCAATGGGTTGTTGTGCGCGAAGTTTCTGAAGATGGAAAGCCGGGAAATTTCCTTGGCGCAGCATGGCTTCCGGCCGGAGTTCATAACGATGTTTCTGTTGCGCTGTTGGGCAATACGGTCGGCGGGGAACAGTATATTGTCGCGTTGTTTTCTGATGAAGGGGCTGATAAGAAATTTGACCATACCGTTGATAAGGCGTTTGTGGATGCGGCCGGAAATGAAATTACGGCGAAATTCTCTACTGTCGCAAGCCCTACTGGTTTTTAATCTATGAAAAACCATACAGTACACACTCCAAAGCGCATCACGGTATTGTATCACGCGGATTGCGCGGACGGGTTTGGCGCTGCTTGGGCGGCATGGAAAAAATTTGGCAAAAAAGCGGTATATATCGCCGTACCTCCAAGTAATCGTGAGCTTCCGCGTTCAGCACGCGGAACCGATTTATACACGCTCGACTACGCTATTCCTTTAGATGCGGTTGACGAGATTCGTAAACAGGTTTTGTCGCTTACGGTAATTGACCACCATGTTTCAAACAAAGCGTCTGCTGAAAAAGCCGATGAACGATTGTTTCAATTGGAAAATTCCGGGGCGGTGCTGGCATGGAAGTTTTTTCACGGTTCAAAAAAGGCGCCGCGGCTCTTGCGGCACATTGAGGATTCCGACTTATGGAAATTCCATCTGAAGCATACGCGCGAGATTACCGAGGCGCTGATGCTATATGACATGAATTTTAAAACATGGGATAAGCTGATACGCGATTTCGAGAATAAAAAAGAAAAGAAATATATTGAGGAGGGTAAAGTACTCCTGCGCTTGCGGGAACGCCGCATCGGCCGGCTTATCGGTTTTGGCGAGAAGCGTACGTTTGAAGGATACAAAGCGCTGGTGGTAAATTCACCCTTTTACGTTTCGGAAATAGGCCACTCCATTGTAAAACACGGCACACCGGTTGCTATAATTTGGTCGTACCGGGAAGGAAAAATTGTTGTTTCGTTGCGTTCGGATGGCAAAGAAGTCAATGTGGCCGAGCTTGCGGAGCTATATGGCGGCGGTGGCCATCCGGCAGCAGCAGGGTTTACATTTAAGGTGAAAGATTTTTTGAAGTTTAAGAAAAAGAAATAAGCGCATTGCAAAAAACCGGGAAAGCACATGGAAGAAGTCCTCGGATCTCCTTCGCTATCGCTCGGCCAGACTTCTTTCATGTGCTTTCCTGGTTTTTTCTTGTCTTGTGGGATAGCTATCTCTTGTGTTATAATGGTTCTATATGACAGAACAAACATACAAAACATCTCCCAAAGATATATTTCTGCAGTTATTGGCTATTGTAACGCTCTATGGCAGCGCGGCAGGCGTGCTGACGCTGCTGTTTCAATTCATAAATGTCCAGTTTCCGGATCCGCTCGAGTATTACAGTATGACAAGCGCTTACAGTTCTATCCGGTTTGCAGTTTCTTCGCTTATCATTGTATTTCCGGTATATCTATGGGTTATGCGCTTTTTGGAAAAGTTATACACCAAGGAGCCGGAGCGCAAAGATATCCGCATTCGAAAGTGGCTGGTAAATTTCACACTCTTTGCCGCGGGGCTTATTATCATGGGCGACTTGGTGGCGCTGGTAAACAGTTTTCTTGGCGGCGAGTTAACCGTGCGATTTGTGCTCAAGGTTTTTTCCGTGTTTTTGGTAAGCGGTGCGATATTCTGGTATTACTACTGGGACATGAAAGACACGGAACCTCCAGGTGGTCTGAAGTTCTTCATCTGGGTGGTTATAGGCGCCGTGTGTGTTGGTGTAGTATCCGCGTTTTTTGTGATCGGCTCTCCCCAGCAGGAGCGTCTTCGCAAGTTTGACAACCAGCGCGTTGGTGATTTGCATACAATCCAATGGCAAATTGTAAATTATTGGCAGCAAAAAGGAACATTGCCGGAAACTCTGTCGCTTCTTGAAGATACCATCAGCGGGTTTCGTGTGCCATCCGACCCGGATACCGGTAGGGCCTACGAATATGTGCTAAAAAGTGAACGGGCGTTTGAATTGTGCGCGGTGTTTGTTCTTGCGAGCGTTAAAGAAGTAAGAGATCCGCAGACGGTGCCGTTTATGCCGGATTCGGAATTTGGTACAAACTGGGATCACGCCGCGGGTCGTACTTGTTTTGAGCGTACTATTGATCCAGACCTCTATCCACCGCGGGAGAAGATTGACAAACCAATTCCTGCAAGGTAAGTCAATTGTACTCATATGAAAAACTACGCAAAGCTTGGTAATCGGCAGGGGAGAACAGCATATCGCACGCCCTCCTCATTTCGTTACCGGAAAACTCTTGAAAAACAAACTCACGATTATGCCAAAATCCATAGCGTTTCATTTCGAAAACAACACAAAACAAGCAATTGATCCCAATGTGGTGCGTGTTCGCCTTGTGCCGGGAAAGGAATCTATGCTAGTTCGCGAAGGCAGCATCCGTAGGCTCGAAGTTGGCACGGGGATTGAAGTTGCTGACATGACGCGTCGGAAGCTGGTTCTCGTGGCGCGTAAAGTTATTGCCGAAGCCCGCGCGCATAGCGTTCAAAAACTGTCTGTGGATATTGCGGATTTTTCTTTTCCGCATCTTCACCTGAAAGACGAAGACTTCGTGGAGTTGCTTTCGGTGAATATGGAACTTGCGAACTTTGAATTCGTGAAGTATAAGTCGGAGCCAAAAGAGGGTTGGAAGTTCGTGCGCGAAGTGTTTGTGGCGGGATGCAAATCAAAACAAATGCGCGAGGCACTTTTACGCGGGCAGATTATTGCCGACGAAGTAAACGCATGCCGCGCCCTGGCAAACACTCCCGGCGGCGAGATGACGCCAAAACTTCTGGTGGTAGGCGCGCGATCAGCGACGAAAGGTTTGCTGGTAAAGGTAACGGTGCTGGGGGAACGCGAAATGAAAAAACTCGGGATGGGCGGTGTTTTAGGGGTGGCAAAAGGATCGGACGAAGAGGCGCAGTTTATTATTCTTGAATATAAGGGTGGGCAGGCAAAAGAGTGGCCCATCGTATTTGTCGGCAAAGGCGTAACGTTTGATACCGGCGGTCTTAATCTCAAGCCGTCGGATGCAATTTATGAAATGCATATGGATATGTCGGGGGGCGCGGCGGTCATTCACGCGGTTGTGCTTGCGGCGAAACTGCGTTTGAAGAAGAACGTGATTGGTCTTGTCCCTGCCGTAGAGAATATGCCATCGGGTTCCAGTTACCATCCGGGAGATGTTTTGAAATCTCTTTCCGGCAGAACGATTGAGGTGTTGAACACGGATGCAGAAGGGCGCATTATTCTTGCAGATGGCATTACCTACGCAAAGCGGTACAATCCACGGCTGGTGGTTGATGTAGCTACTTTGACAGGTGCCGCAATGGCCGCACTCGGGCAGCGATGCTCCGCTATATTTACGGAGGACGAAAAATTGGAGCATATACTTCGTGAACTTGGCGAAAAATCGGGCGATTACGTCTGGCCACTTCCGTTATGGGATGAGTATGAAGAGGAGATTAAAGGAACATTCGGCGATGTGGCGAACGTTGGAAAAACGCGCTACGGCGGCGCTATTACGGCAGCAAAGTTTTTGCACACGTTTGCGAAAGATCTTTCATGCCCGTGGGTGCATATTGATATGGCGCCGCGGATGACGAGCATTGAAGGGGAATACTTGGCGAAAGGCGCGGCTGGCGCGCCAGTGCGACTCTTGGTGAAGTTGTTAGAACAAGTAATTTTATGAATATTTCAAGCTTTGCGTTTCAAAACACAACACCCATTCCCGCAGAGTTTACTTGCGATGGTGAAAACAAGAATCCCACGCTTACCATTAGTGATGTGCCAGCGGGTACAAAAAGCCTAGCTCTTATTGTGGATGATCCAGATGCGCCGGGCGGCATTTGGGTACATTGGACAGTGTGGAACATGAGTCCCGCGACACGTGAGATAAAAGAAGATTCGGTTCCTCCCGGCGCAATCCAAGGAAAAACCAATCGTGCCAACTCTTATCACGGCCCGTGCCCGCCGAGCGGCACGCACCGGTATTTTTTCAAGCTCTATGCGTTGGATACCTTGCTGAATATCCCGCTTACATCAGAAGCGCGTGCCGTGGAAGAAGCCATGAAAGGGCACATAGTCGCGGATGCCAAGCTGATGGGAACGTATTCTAGGAATTAGGCAGCTAGACTCTAGGCATTAGGAGAAATAAAAAAAGCACCAGTTTTCTGATGCTCGGTACAAGAGTTCTGATAAATGACTATGTGTGAAATACAGGATGATCAGGGTTGAGTGGGTTGTCCCAATCTTCGAAAACTATATATTTTCTATTGTCGTCATCAATCCGTTCGACTAATCGTATACCAGATATCTTTGTAAAACGATTATCAAGGAGTAGTTTAAGAATGTTACTATCATTGTTATCAACTTCGAAAGTATTAACTGTCTGCCCAGCTTTTCCTGCGTAACAAATATATTTCATTTCAACTCCTTTCTGTAAATCCGAAATATAGGTTCGGATCGTTTATTTTCAATAATAGTATACGGTTCCAAACCGTTTTTTGTCAATGCCTGTTCCAGCTTTGCGCCAATATCCGTCAAATGCGTTTTTTTCCATGGAACGTTTTCTGTGGGGAATATAAAATATATCTCTTTGAAACCGGAGCGTTCAAAATAATCCGCCCCTTTTTCATTGAGAAATTTCACATACGTATCAGCAGTGATAATGGGCCACGCATGGTAGATTTGCAGGCGATCCAAAATCCAAAGCTGCGCGGTGCTTTGTACGTTCTTGTCGTATACAAAGAGTGTTGCGAGCGGTTCTTTGCCGGCGCGCTCATCAGCTGCGAGCGCTTGCTTATGAATTTCTTCGATGAAGTGATATTTCTGCTCAAACGCGAGTGCTGGCATACGGTCATCTGTTTGTTTGCGCATCCATTCGTCAAGTTCCTGGTATCCCCAGTTATAGTTTTCCATTCGTACGCCTGACCATGTCCATAATTCCGGGCCTTTGGGGTAGGGAATAAGTTGAGAGTTGAAGGTATAGAGGATTTCAAAAGATATGATTATGCCTATGGCAATATTTCGGAAGTCCCACTTCCGCATATTGGTAATATACGGAAGTGGGACTTCCGAAAATTTAACAAGTGTGATTGATATGCCGAGTGCCAGAAATGGCGTAAGCATAGCCAGAAACCGCAGGGAGGGGCCTATGGTGCCGATGATGAGGAGAAGAAGCCAGAAAAAAGAGATGAGGAGAAAGGCATGCACTGAAAAAATCCCTCCCAGCCCCCCTTTTTCAAAGGGAGGAGTTTCCCCCTTTAGAAAAGGGGGATAAAGGGGGATTTTTTTTGTGAGAGAAAAAACGAATGTTATCAAACTTCCTGCAAACAAAACCAAAAACATCCACGAATTAAATTTTATAAGATTTGGCAAAAATGCAGACGCGCGCGCGGCGAGCGTGGGAAATTCTTCTTTGCCCGGTTGTATGCTCCATACTTCAGGGTTTTGCCCGACAATATAAGAAAGCTGAAAATCAAAATGTCCAACAGCGCGGAATAGCCGGTAATTGTAGTACAGAACCGGGCTAAAAAGCATAAGAGCGAGAGCAGTGCCGATCCATACGTGCGGTATTGCAAAATCTTTGCGCCGAAAGAACATAAGATAGGTAAAAAATATAGGAAGAAGAATCAGCGTTGTATATTTTGTGAGCGCCGCAAGCCCAAGCGCCGCACCAACGCCGATGTAGAACTTTTGTTGTTCGCCTGCTCGGATGAAAAAAAAGATCGCCAACAGAATAAAAAAGATAACATATGATTCTTGCAGGCCGAGGCGCGAAATAACAACGTGATTTACCGTAACGCCGAGGAATGCGGCGGCGAACAATCCCACCTTTTCGCTGTAGAGATGTTTACCGATGAGATAGAGAAGATAGACTGAAGCAATGCCAAAGAGAGCCGACGGCAGGCGAAACGTAAATGGCGTCTCGCCAAAGATACGCATGAACACATGCTGTATCAGAAATACCAGTGGCGGGTGGTCGTGAAAAGAGAATTTGGTCCACGAAGGAATGTATGGGTCGAACCATTCAAGTGGTGTTGTCTGATCGGCTGCTTCGTCAAAATCTAGCATACCGACGGCGCGAAATGAGTACAAAACTTCATCGGAGAGTGTATCACCGCTCCCGAGAGACCAAATGCGGAGGAGTGAAGCAAGAAGTAAGATAATGAACAATATTTGTTTAGTGTTATACATTTTAAACTCAAATTTCAAAATCCAAATGTCAAATCAATGCCAAAACCGAAAATCTAAAACAAGACATATTTTTGACATTTGAACTTTGGATTTGATTTGGCATTTGAGCTTTGTCATTTGGAATTGTCCTACATTTTATTTTCTAAATCGTAAAAGTAGCACTTTCCAAAAGCTTTCTACAATAATCCCCACGTTGAATTTTGACGTTCCCTGTTTGCGCTCCGTAAAGATTATCGGGATTTCGCATATTTTTAATTTGTTCCGGTGCGCGTAATAGGTTGTTTCTATCTGAAAATTATATCCGACAGAACTAATGTTCGTAAAGTCGATTGCTTCAAGAACTTCCCGGCGAAAACATTTAAATCCGCTGGTAAGATCGCGGTATGGTATGCCGAGTACCAGTGAAGCATATATGTTGCCGAAGCGGCTTACCATGCGGCGGATCAAAGACCAATTTTCTATACCGCCACCACGCGTATAGCGCGATCCCAGCACAACATCGCATGATTCTATTTTTTCCAGGAACCGTGGAATGCTTGCGGGGTCGTGGGAAAGATCAGCATCCATTTGGATTATGTAGTCCGGTTTTGTCTCCGGCCCGAGCGCGAGAACTTCTTTGAAGGCATGGATATACGCTTTTCCCAAGCCTTCTTTTTTTGCGCGATGAATTACACGAATTGGATATTGCTGCCCAAGCCTTTCCGCGAGCGATCCTGTGCCGTCGGGAGAGTTATCGTCTACCACAACTATATCAAGATTTTCGATGTGGAGGTCGTGTATGCGTCGAATTAATTCCGCGATAGATTCTTTTTCGTTATAGGTGGGAGTAATTACAGTTACACGAGGAGATTCTAACATGTTTTGAGTGTATCATGGAGTGAAAATAGGAGCTATTGACTTATTAATATAGTTCATATATACTGCTGACTTGTCAAGGGTGATACTCGCTTAGCGGGATCCGACTTGGCAATTATGTCGAAAAAACATGTATTTGCAAGCAGTTTCTTTACCATGTCGTCTCTGCTCTCAATGTTTTCTGTGCAAGAGAAAACACCAGCGGTTGATGACCTTGTGCGCGAGATCACGAACGTAATTTCTGCCGTAGAGATTGAGCAAGATTATTCCCCGAAAGGTCTTGGCGAGCATTACAAGATAAAAGGGGAAATTTCATACGCGGTTCGCGAAGGCGACAATATTTATGCTGTTGCTGCCACTCTGAGGCGAGCTGGCGTGTGGGTGAAACCAAAACAGATTATTGAGTGGAATAATCTTACTCCTCCTCACTACTATTTGAAACCCGACACGGCGCTTACGTTGTATGATCTTGTGTGGGAACCGCAGCTCGTGGTAGCTTCCTGGTATGGACCAGGATTTCATGGCAAGTTGATGGCGAACGCTAAGATTTTTGACCAAAACGATATCGTTGCCGCACACATGTATTTGCCGTTAGGTATGAAGGTGCGCGTAACAAATGTCGAAAATGGCATATCCATCGAAGTGCCTATTACGGACCGCGGTAATTTTGAAAAATACGAACGAGGTATCGATCTCTCAAAGCAAGCGGCAAAAGTTCTTGGGTATCACAACTCTGGAACTGCGAAAGTTCTTATAGAACCATTGCCAAGCTTATAGAAAACAAATGTTCGAAACTCGGTTTCGAACATTTGTTTTTGCGGATAATTTTATTACTATAGGTGCATGCGCTCGCGCATTCTCCCAAAAGAATTTTTCATCCGTCCGGCTCTTTTCGTTGCTCGCGAACTGCTGGGCAAATTTCTTGTTGTCTCTAAAAATGGCAAAACGATAAGCCGCATGATAACCGAAGTGGAAGCGTATGACGGATTTCGGGACAAGGCGTCGCATGCGTCTCGCGGAAAAACAGAGCGCAACGCGCCAATGTTTTCAACGGGAGGCATCTGGTATGTGTATTTTGTATACGGCATGCATGAAATGTTAAATATTGTAACAGGCCCCAAAGAGTATCCTGCGGCAGTATTATTGCGTGGTATCGAAGGTTATTCTGGGCCTGGGAAACTTACAAAACAGCTCGGTATTTCGCATGTCTATAATGGTCTTTCAGCATCTCGGAAAACTGGATTGTGGATTGAAGACCGGGGAGTCTATATACCAACATCACGCATAAAAAAATCCCCGCGTATTGGGGTGGACTACGCGGGCCCCGTGTGGGCGAAGAAGAGGTATAGATTTTTTATTTTTCCGCGCATATAATGAATATGATGTTACATTGATATAGAAAGGGGGTCTTTGTATGTCAGCTATCACTTGTCGTGTTCCGTTCCATGGCGAGTGGAGCGGCAATAAGTTTGCAGATAGATACTTTCGAAAGTTAACAAGAATATTTTGGAAACATGTATCTCAAATTGTCCCAAAAGAACGACTAAAGCATGACTATCTTCCCACGCATTTTAAAGAGAGGGAAGACATTCTTCATGGTCGTCTCGATAAGAAAGTACGGATTGATGGATTTGAACGCCTTGTAAATATTATATACATCAATCCTCGCGGCAAAGATGCAAATGGTTGGCAAGATCCCGGGAGCATTATTGTGCACGAGTTATTGCATTGGTTAGATTCTCAAGTAAAAGAATCTATAGTTTCACACAGGGAAGAAATGCTCTGGCATGAATTTACAGGAGACCAGCGGAATTATTTCTACGTATGTATGTTTGCTAAGCTTATTCAACCCGATCGCGGTATTCGTATCAAAGTAACCGTTCCGCGGAAATCTCGAAAGAGGCGGGAATAATCTCGCCTTTTTATTTTTCCCGTAGTATGATATCCCTATGGATTTAAGAACTGGAATCAAAGCGCCCAATTTTATCCTTCCCGATCAAAACAGAGAGTCTCATAAGTTGTCTGACTACAAAGGCAAATGGGTACTTTTGTATTTTTACCCGAAGGATGACACGCCCGGATGTACCAAAGAAGCATGCGGCATCCGTGACAATTTTCCGAAATTTAAAAAGATAGATGCGGTTGTATTTGGCATAAGCGCGGATTCGATCGAACGGCACAAAAAGTTTGCGGATAAATATAAGTTGCCGTTTACGTTGTTGTCAGACGAAAATAAAGATACAATCAAAGAATACGGCGTGTGGGCAAAGAAAAAGTTTATGGGACGGGAGTACATGGGCATTCTGCGGACATCCTTTTTGATAAATCCGAAAGGTGTTATTATGAAAATATACGAGAACGTAAAGCCAGATACACATGCGGAGGAGGTATTGAAGGATTTGCAGATGTTTCAGTAAAGATAACGCTATTTTTTATGCACACCAAAAATCAATTTTTTAGGATCATAACGTATATAGCTCTTGCTTTAGTCTTGCGTTTTTTGGTTGTAGATCGGATTTTGGAAGGTGCGGAGTTTTGGTGGTTGCAAGCCGCGGCCATTATAATAGTTTTTGGTGTCGGTATTGGTTATGTTTTCCGTGGTACCGCAAAAATCATTGAGGAAACAACTGATATTCTTAAAGATAGGACAAAATTGGCTGGTGGATTTCTGCAAGCTTTTGGAACTGCCTTCCCAGATATGGTAATTGGCATAGTGGCCGCCGCGGCATCTTTACAGGTGAGGAATACGGATTATGTGCGTGCTATTAATTTAGCTATTATTGCCGCATCAACTACGTTTGGTTCCAATATCTACAACATATTACACGCGACTTGGTGTGTATATCGACAGAACATAGCAAATACAAAACACAGGGCCGTATTAATGTTTCCGTTTTTCAGAGCTGGCGGAAGCTTAACACCAATTACAAAACATACTCTGAAGCCATCAGTCAAAGAGATGGACAGTGCAATCCGCATTTTGATGGCTTTAACAATGCTAACAGCTTTTGTGGCAATTAGTATGGTCGTATTTGGTCAAGTCAGAGGCGTAGAGGATAAAATCGTAGGTGATTTATATCAATTAATTGTGCCGGTAGGTTTTATCTTGTTTCTTCTTTGTGTGGGTGTTTTGTATTATTTCCGCAAAAGCCATCACCCTGAATCGCCGGTTAAAGAGGTTATTGCAGAAGAACGATATTATGAGAAACAAAGCACGAAACGAATTTGGTTGGATCTTGTTTTTTCCGGCGTAGCTATTTTGTTCACAGCGGAAAGTATGGTCAAGACCATGGAGGTTTTTTCGCAACTCACTCATATTTCGTTTGTTGTTGTGGGCGTTATGGCAGGACTTATTGGTTGTTTTGGTGAAATGGTGGTGATACATAATTTTTCGGTCAATCCCAAAGGTCGCGTTGGTGATGCTATTGTGGGCGTGGCTATGGATAATATTGTTACCATCTTGGGCGCAGCAATCGTAGCTATTATGGGCGGTATTTTTTTGGGCAGCAACTCCCTTATTTTAATGTTCATTATTATTTTAGCAGCCAACACGCTTCTCATTGAGCAGATTTCTAAATTAAAAAATAGTTTGATTAAAACATAAGACCTTTATTGGTATAATTGCAAAAAGTATGGGCAAGGTTTCAAGAAGAGAATTTCAAAAGTCTGCCACAAATTTGCGCGCTAAAGGGTTAAGTAGTTCGGATATTGCAAATATGAAAAAGATTTTTCGAGGTGATTTAGACGAAGGTACAGCGCTTACGCGTGGTATTGATCCAAAGGAATTAGATCGAGGTGTAAAATGGATGCGCGAGAATATGAGTAAGCACACGCTTTCCAAAAATCAAGTAAACAAATTAGAAGAAAATTTACGAAAAAAATTGTAATGCATGTATGTTTGTATGATTATGTTTCTTGCAAAGAAAAAAGAAGGCGATGGGCGCCTTCTTGTGGGTTCAACATGGCTAAAGTATTGGAAAAATAAAAGAGGGTGGGGGAAGGTACTGAGAAGATGAGAGAATATAGGTGAGTACGACCATGAGAACAGTCAGTAGTAGAACAAGGATAATTGGTATCAGGATTCCGGACATACGACAAGTATGTTTATCCATAGATGTATCCTTTTGAGAACATGATTTTCTAGTGTAAGGGTAGTATTTTTTATGAAAAAACACAATGCTCTAAGCGAATTTTCTTGCCGGGTCTATGCTATTGTTTCCCTGATATCACATGGTGAGACGCGTACTTACAAAGAGGTTGCGGCGAACACCGGACGGCAAAAGGCGTGGCGCGCGGTAGAGAGTATTCTTAATGGATTTTATTTTGCGTGATACGATAAAATTGGTCGAAAAGAAGTTATTAGACTAAGAACAAAAATGTATGGGTTTCGAGTCTTTAAAAAATATGCCGCAAGGGGAACCTAGTAATAAGCAGGAAGAATCAAAAGAAAAGCAAGATACTCCAGCTGAGGTACTGTCTGAGGC
>VMFT01000006.1 GCA_007376195.1 Parcubacteria group bacterium Gr01-1014_29
ATCTTGTATGGGTATCGTAATCCACCATTTGCTGTAGAACTTGCCCCAGCCGAGCTTGTGGGCGTCTATAACGGCGTTAGAAATGCCTCTGTTATTCAAATACTGGCGGATATGGGCTGGAAGTGCCAAATGATAGGTCTCAACCAGTTCTGTGTCAAACTTCATGGATTTTCGTGTATTTCTGGCGTGTGTTATTGGATTAAGAGCAATCTCCTGTATGCTATCTCCAAAGTGCTTGGCGAGCGTTATAAGGTTGCCTTTCTCGCCACACTTTTTACACTCGTATTGCCCCGTCTCTGCGTCAAAGTAGAGATGGGCTTCTGTATCTCTGCTATCACTATCACAGCCATTAAAAAGGCAGTGGATAATGAGTTCTTTTCCGTTTTCTCGGAACTCAATGCCTTTGCGTGTGAGATATTCTTTTATGGTAATTGTTTGCAATGCCATAATTTTGTAAATTCATAGCCCAATTTTCTTAATTCTATACTCTACATAGGGTATTTTCTGTTGAGTGCAGTATCAAAAACCCCCTTGGATATTTCCGAAACATACTCTTTGTTTATGACCATTAAAATCTCGTCTTGTTCTAAATTGTGTTGCATATTTTTTTGTTTATTGTAATTTTTTATAAATCACCAGTTTCTCGGCGGCGTTCCTGCAATTGCTGGTATTCTGTCTCGGTCATTGGCTTGTAAATCAATTCAACAAATCGGATGAGTTTCGCACCATGCTCATACGCTTCCTCTTGGCTTATGTCTTTGCCGAAGCGGTTTTTATAAAGCGTCTGATATTTTGTTATCTGTTCATCCGACAACATGGTTTTACTCGTCCGAATACAGTCTGTTCTTGAGATTTTTAATGTTGTCCCAGAATGAGCGGGATTTCTGCTCAAGACGGTCAGACCAAAAATCGTCTGCAACTTTTTCTATTCCCGCCTCACGGCGGAAAATAAATCTCACTTTACGGGGATTTGCCCTTTCCAAAGTGAGTAACGCAAAATACGCCGTTACTAAAGCGGCGGCACAACCCAAATCATAGGTTGCATATACTTCGTCTCCTTCAAGAGGAATGTATTGCAATTCCTCGGACGAATTGTTTTGTAATTTTTTGCTCATAGTTTTGGTAATGGTTAATGTGTTAAGCGACCTCGTGGCTCTGGTGAAATAAAAAAGCCAAAGCGTATTCTGCTTTGACTTTATCAGTCGTATGTTGAGGCGATTTTTATGACATGAGTTACTTTGTCCTAATGTCTATAGATTTCTTTTTATTTATCTTGATTTAACGAAAAACTTGTGTCCGAGAAATAGCCGAGACAGTGTCTATGCCTTGTTTATGATTAAGCGATATTTTTCATTTTCGCCCGCAATCTCAATTGCCACACTCTCATTCTTAAATCGTTTGTTTAATCTTTGAATGTGTTTATAGGCGGCTTCTGTACTTTCACTGCCGCTTCCCCTCACCAGATTATCCAGTGAAGTAAAATCACCCTTTTTAAGAACTTTGCCGTCTTTTAATTCCCACCGAAACTCCCACAGATGATATAGAATTTTGAATTGCTTTGTTTCCTTTTCCAAACCTTCGCCTTTCTTTTTTGATTTGAAAGATATGATTTTCTCTCCATTATTTATCTCCAAAAGATAATTCTGTTCATCAAGTCGTGCGTCTTTTATTTTTATTGAAATGGTATCTGAAACAGCTTTTTTATTTTCCAAGTAGCTATTACCATATGCGTAGAGGTGATAGAGTTCATCAAATTTCGGTTGAAGAATATCTATGTCATAACCAATTGGTTTTACACCATATACCTGTGCGCCAATACTGCCGCCAGCAAATTTATTAAAAGGCGCAGGATAGTTGTTACTCCCAATTCGTATTACTTTCTTGGTGGTTAAAAATTTTAGTGCCCGTCGCTGGTCTTCTGGGGATGGATTACCTCCACCCTTATTTTGGTATTCAAAATTGATAGCTTGCCCAGACGGCGACGAAAGGTATTCTTTTCTCAACTCCTGCAAAACCCACCAAATCGCTTGGTTGAGTTGTTTGTCAGGAGTCATAGTAATTGTTTTATTGGTCATAGTAATTCCCCTTAAATTATCACCAATTCGCTACTTTATCAAGGGTTTTTGTGTTAAACTAGAAAGTAACAACCAAATATCAGTTGCCTAACCCTTATGGCTCTGCCGTAAGGTATGGCAGAAAAACCAACAACGGTATTAAGCTCCTCGTCCAGAGCACCGTTGTTGGTCATACAGGGAAACCTGTATGGGTGGCGCAAGTCATCGCTGGCGGGGAGCTTTGTGTTTCCACCCGCCAAAAGTAGAAAATTATGGACATCCTATTTCTTATACTATTTTTCTTATCAATTGTCGGTTTGATAGTTGGCTTGATTAAGCCAAGATTGATTTTGCGGTGGGACAGCGAAAAGCTAACTAAACTTGGATACAGAAAAACAATTGGCATTTTGTTCGGGTTCTTAATAATTCTATTTTTTGTTTTACTTGGTACAACGGCAGAAACATCAAAGCCGAGAGAGCAAGTACAACAACAAATCACGCCCGATGAGGTTCAACGGAAAATAGAAGAATCAAAAATCATAGAACAACAGCAGATTGAGCAAACAAAAGAACCAACTACCGAGGAAAATCCGTTCGTTCAAAAACAGAAAACAAGACCCGTGCCCACCTCTCTAGTGCCAACACCAACAACAACACTCCAAACGACACCAATTCAACCATCACAAGAAGCAACTTCCAAAGTCGTTTATGTAGTTGATGGCGATACTATTGAAATAGAGAGTAGCAAAAGAGTTCGGCTAATAGGTATCAATACACCCGAAAGCGGACAGCCATATTTTTCAGAAGCTCGTAACAAACTTATTGAGTTAGTGCTGAATAAAAATGTGCGATTAGAAAAAGACGTTACTGACACAGACAAATATGGCAGATTATTACGCTACATCTACACAGGTGATTTATTTGTTAATTTAGAGATGGTGCGGTTAGGTTATGCAAACTCTTATACCTATCCACCTGACGTGAAATATCAAGACCAACTTTTAACTGCCGAAAAAGAAGCGAGAAGTCAGCAATTAGGTTTATGGAAACCAGCAAAAACTACCGAGTCTACGCAAATTACTCTTATTACAATGCACGCCGACGCCGCAGGCAATGACAACCAAAACCTAAACGATGAATACTTCGCATTAAAAAATAACAACTCAACAGCGATAGATATGGCTGGGTGGACAGTAAAAGATGCAGGAACGCATATTTTTACCTTTCCCAGTTTTACCCTGAACAGTGGCACAACTGTAACCATCTATACTGGTAGCGGCAACAACACAAATGACAAGCTATATTGGGGCAATAATGGTGCAGTGTGGAACAACGACGGAGATACACTTTATTTGAGAAACACTAATGGAGATTTAGTGTTGGAATATAGTTATTAAATTGCTACTTCCACAAAGAATTCCCAACACGGGAGTTTTTTTGTTTCAAACAGTAGTGAGTTGATGGGTAGGATAAATTATGCTATTTTCAATTTATGAAAATCTACTTTGCCGTTCGTTTTGGCGAACGGAAAGACAGGCGTTATCGTAAAGAGGATATTTTGAAGTTTATGCAATATGCCAAAAAATAACAATTACAATCACACCGAGCTTATTTGGGATGGTAAGTTTGAGGAGTCAGTAAAACTACCTCAAAAAAGAGCTATTGAGAAAATAGTCCTGCCGTTCCAAACGATTGAGGTTATCAATGAACCGAGAGAGGGCACTTTTACCCCAGATACTACTGGCAGTAAAACTTCTCAACTTTTCGGAGGAGCTAAACGAAAAGATGGATGGATGAATAAATTGATTTGGGGAGACAACAAGTTAGTGATGTCTTCTCTGCTCAAAGAATACGCTGGGAAAATAAATCTTATCTATATTGACCCGCCCTTTGATGTTGGTGCGGATTTTTCGATTAAAGTTAAAATTGGCGATGAAGAAATCACAAAAGAACCATCAATGATAGAGGAAAAGGCATATCGGGATACTTGGGGTAAGGGCACAAATAGTTATTTGCAGATGATATATGAGCGATTGCTTCTTATGCGAGAACTATTAGCCGAGAACGGAAGTATTTATGTGCATTTGGATTGGCATATAGGACATTATGTAAAAGTTATAATGGATGAAGTTTTTGGAAAGGAGAACTTTAGGAATGAAATTGTATGGCATTATGACCAAGGAGCAAGACCTAAAACAAGTTTTGGCAAAAAACACGATACTATTTTTTGGTATTCAAAATCAGAGAGCTATATCTTTAACAGCAAAGATATTTTAGTGCCTTTTGAAAGTGGAATGACAGAGTGGCGTTATACAAAAGGTGGGCAAAAGGGGAAGGAAATGCCAGAGGGTAAAATACCGTCTGATGTTTGGGATATAAAACTAAACGCAATGGCGTTAGAACATTTGGGATTTTCTACACAAAAACCAGAGGCACTACTTGAACGCATAATTAACGCTTCTTCAAACGAGAATGATGTTGTGGCGGATTTCTTCTGTGGTTCTGGCACAATAGGAGCAGTAGCGGAAAGGATTGGCAGGCGTTGGCTTATGAGTGATTTAGGAAGGTTCGCCATTCATACATCTCGCAAACGCTTAATGGAAATCCAAAGAAAACTTAAGGAAGACAGCAAAGATTACTACCCGTTTGAGATTTTGAATCTCGGCAAGTATGAGCGACAACATTGGCAAGTGGCTTTAAGTGGGAAAGAAACTACGAGCGAAAGTAAGAAAATCTCTCAATACATAAAATTTATCATTGAGTTATATCGTGGCGAGACCATAAGTGGTTTCAAACATATTCACGGCAAGAAAGACAATAGATTTATTCATATAGGTGCTGTGGATGCTCCCGTTACTATCAACGAGATGAAAGAAGCACTCCAAGAGTGCGAAAAAAATAAATTCAGCCATCTTGATGTTCTTGGCTGGGAATGGGAAATGAGTTTGTATGAGGAAATGGTTGATTGGGCAAAAAAGAAAGGAGTGCGGCTTAAACTTTACCAAATCCCACGAGAGGTTATGGACAAGCGAGCCGCAGAAGACGGGGATGTGAAGTTTTTTGAGCTTAATTATCTTGAGGTTAATGTTGAAAAGAAGGGGCAGGAAGTGAAAGTTGCACTCAAAAACTTTGCTATTCCAAGCGAGGATTTAATACCCAACGACTTAAGAGGGAAAATAGAAAAGTGGTCGGATTACATTGACTATTGGTCTGTGGATTGGGACTACGAGAGCTTAAAGTCCCCCGAAGGAGAATCAATTTTTCAAAATGATTGGCAAGCGTTCCGCACAAAGAAAAATCAAAAATTGGAGTTAGAAACTCCATCTCATAAATACTCCAAGAAAGGCAAATACCAGATTTTAGTTAAGGTTATTGATATTTTTGGTAATGACACCTCAAAAGTTGTTGAGGTAAAGATTTAATTATGACGAACCAACGCAGACAAAAAATAGAATTTACTGCCGAGAAAAAGGTCTCCAAGCCTGTTAAGGTTGAATTTTATACGAAAGAAGGCGAGAAAGTTTCTTTTAAGGGACACCAACAGGTAACAAAACCAGTTAAGGTTGAATTTTATGCCGAAAGAGATAAGAAAAAGTAAAGCGTTTTATATTGATACCAATGTTGTGTTGGATTACATTACTGGAAGAAATACCCAGACGATTTCTGTTCTCGAAAAAATTAAGAGTAAGGATTGGAAATGTGTGAGTTCATCGTTTCTGACGATGGAAGTTGCTGATTACAAAAAGGACAGTTTGTTTTTTGTTGACAAAGCCATTGATAAAAAATGGGAGATGCGAAAAATCATAAGAGAAACATACAACAAAGACCTTGAACGAGGTGATTTTGAAAAAGTCTTTAATTGGTTTGCTGAATTTCTGGACAAATATAAATGTCTCTCGCTCTATGACTTTTTAACAACAAACGAAGATTGGTTTTTAGCTCAAAACATAGCTTTTAATTCAAACCTTAATGCCCCAGACGTTATACACTTGAGTTCGGCAGTTCTTGGGGCGGTAAGGGGCTATTGCCAAGTTTTTGTAACAAATGACAAATTTTTTACGGTAGAAGCAAAGAGAGTCATTGAAAGCAGAAAATTGAAAGGGAAACTGAAAATTATGACCGTAGCCGAAGTTGAGAAAAATTATTTTAATAAATACAATGTCAAACCCATTTCAAATTAAAGAGAAAGCAGGCAGACGGATTTCTGTCTCACCCATTGTGAACTCTCTCCGAGAGGCGGTTTATGAGTGGAGAAAAAAAGACTATGATAGTGCTTCGGAAACCACAAAATCATTGCTTCATTTCTGGTTTGAAGAAGAACACAAGGATTTTCAATACTATTTCGCTCAACGGGAAGCGATTGAAACGCTGATTTATCTTTACGAGGTTGAAGGATTAAGAAACTTTTTTGATATTTGGCGGAAATTTGATACCGCACAGAAAATTGACCCACGAGCCGCAGAGGAGGTATGCTCTCGGTATGTTTTCAAGATGGCTACTGGTTCTGGAAAAACAAAAGTAATGAGCTTGGCAATCGTCTGGTCTTATTTTCACAAGCTCCGTGAGCCAGATTCACCACTTGCCAAAAACTTTGTTCTTATAGCCCCAAACATCATCGTCTTTGAACGACTCAAAGAAGATTTTGCTGATAACAAGATATTTAATTCAGACCCCTTAATCCCGCCTTCTTGGATAAGCGATTGGAATGTAAAAGTTCTGCTTCAAGAAGAATTTGCCACGGCTAACCCAGATGGAAATATCTACCTGACCAATATCCATCGGCTTTACGAGAAGAAAGAAGACGAAGAAGAAAACCCTATTATTGACTTGATTGGCAAAAAGCCGAGCGGGGCTATTGAAGTATCAAATAAGGGGCTTATCCATCAAATCTTATCTCATAGGGACTTAATGGTTTTGAATGACGAAGCTCATCACATTCACGATGAGCAGTTGGCTTGGTATCAGACAATTGTTAATCTTCAGAGTCAGATGAAAGAGAACAACAAAGTCGGCGTTGCGGCTCAACTGGATTTTACCGCTACTCCTAAACGACAGACTGGCAGTATGTTTCCGCAAGTCGTAGTTGATTATTCTTTAGCCGAAGCCATAGAAGATGCAATTGTCAAAAGACCGATTTTACCAGATGAAAAATCAACTAAAGATTTTAGAGAAACCCCTACCGATAATGCGGCGATGAGATATAAGCCGTGGATAGACCTCGGAGTTTCTCGTTGGCAGAAGTATTACTCCCTGCTTTCAAAAACAGGCAAAAAGCCAATTTTATTTGTTATGGCAGACGACACCACTTCGGCAAAGCAGATACAAGAGTATTTGGAAGACCATTTTAAGGACTTAAAGGGTAAAATTTTAGAGTTACACATCAAAGTTAATAGGAGTGGGGACATTTCCGAAGTAAAAAGTAATCTGGAATATCTTAAACAGTTGCGTGAAGCCGCACGAAAGATTGATTCAAATGAAAACCCCTACCGAGCGATTGTTTCGGTTTTGATGTTACGTGAGGGATGGGATGTTCGGAATGTTACTGTCATTGTAGGCTTGCGACCCTATACTGCAGACGCAAACATTTTGCCAGAGCAAACCATTGGTCGTGGTCTGCGTAGAATGGATGCTCGAAATCTTAATTGGTGTGAGGAGGTTGATATTATCGGCACTCCAGCATTTGAGGAGTTTATCCGTCAGTTAGAAAAGGAACAGGTTGAATTTGAGACAGGTACAATGACCGAGCCGCCAGCGTATAAAGTCGTCTATATTGAGGAGCGAAAAGTTGACCAGTTTGATATTGCGATACCGATTTTGACACCAGCCATAGTGCGGGAATCCAGAAACATCGGCAACCTAACGATTAACAAGTTAGAGAAGAAAATAATCAAGCGTAAGAAGTATAAAGATGATGAGATAAGAAACATTATCTTTATTGACGCTCTTACCAAAGAAAAAGTTGATGAACATACTTATAGAATGGAGTATCCTAAAAACCCAGAGAGCGTCATTTCTTTCTACACTAAAATTGTCTTGCAACAAACCAAAAATACAGGGCAATTTGCTACGCTCTATCCGCTAATGCGAGATTACATACAGGATGTTTTGTTTGATGAGAAAGTTGATTTGGGCGACAAGCAGATTCTAAAGCAACTTTCCGAGCCAGAGACACAGCAGACCGTCTATGATGTTTTCAGTGATGCCATTAACAAATTAACGCTCGTTGAGCAAAGTGTTGAGAGTGGCGGCGAATATCTAAAAGTATCGCAGGCAAACGGTTTTGAGTGGTCTGGTGATGTTTATGATGGCGAGAAACAAGTTTTTAATTTAGTTGCTTGCGACAACAATTATGAAGTGCGTTTCGCAGATTTTCTGGAGAAATCCGATGATGTTATTGCTTATGCTAAAAACAACCGCTATGTACATTTTCAAGTTGAGTATTTAAGCTATAAAGGCGGAATGCGATATTACTACCCCGATTTTCTCGTAAAAACAAGAGGCGGGATGTTTGTAGTAGAGACAAAGGGGTTAGAAGATTTAGAAGTAGCACGAAAAGATGAACGAATGAAGTGGTGGTGCAAAGATGCCTCAAAGCTCACTGGTCAGAACTGGCGATACCTTAAAGTCCTTGAGGATGACTTTAAGAAATATCAATTTAAGGATTTTGAGAACATTGTTAGCTTTCTTGGGAAGTAGTGAGTGGTAGGGTGGGGTAAAAATTGTTATATTAGTAAAATGATTTGGTTTTACCGAGTTTTAATAGTTTTCGGTTCAATGATGTCTTTCTTTTACGGTTTACGAGCCGTTCGTATTTTTGGCTTTCCAGAAAAAAAACAATCTCTACCACAATATAATAAAAGCTGGTATATTCATCAATTTTGGTTCAATTTTGTCGGCTCTGCTACTGGTTGGTTTTTACTTCTTTTATTTTTTCTTATCTTAAAAGATATAAAATTGGAAAATCTGTCTTTTGCACACATTTCAATTTTTCTAACAGGGATTTTAGGTATTATAGGTCTTTTACCTACAATTTTAGCTGGTGTTGCTACTTCTTTTGCTAATTTAGTAGGAAAAATTATTGAGAAGCTAAAATAGCTGGTCTCAAATCAGGGATGTAAATATACTCATTTTGCCGTTGTATAATGGTTCTAACATTGTCCACGATGGTCAGCCATTGAGAACGGCTTGCGTAAAACGCGAGCGTATCAAAGGGTTTTACCCAATCAAATACTAGCTTTTTTTCGTCTAGCCGCAAGTTCTGAAGTGTAAGTTTCAAAAGTAAGCGTTTTTCTTCAGGTTCAGAACTTTCAAACAAATCTGCCGCGTGATTTGCGAGTTTTAGTAAGTAATCAGCAGTCATATAATACTCTTCATCAGCTTGGCCAAGTCGGTCAATCTTGGCTTTGATTTCTGCTTGTTTTGCGCGGTACTCTTCTCGCTTTTGGTTATAGAAGCTCTCAGTAATACTCCCATCTAATTTGTCCTCGTACATCTTTTCAATGCGATCCTCATATTTCTGGTACTCATTCGCGTAATTTTCCAGCATAGACTTGTGGAATTTTGATTTTGCTTCGTGAGATTCTTTTAAGGTAGTAACAATGTCATCTGCTATTTCTTGCGGTATCTGTAGGCTTGTATAAGCTCGCTTGAATTGATGCGTGAGTTCCTCTTCGCGGAGCCATGCCGCACTGTGTTTGCCTTTATATTGTGTACAGTGATAAAAAACATATTTTCCTTTCTTTTTCTCGGGAGTAATCATACAGCTGCATGTTTGCTCAAAGCAACGTATCAGTCCGCGGTAGAGAAAGGGAAGTCCCGCGAATTTGAAGTGCTTTTTCTTGTAACTTGCTTTTACATGTTGGACGGCATCAAATTTTTCTTTTGAGATGAGCTGTTCATAGAAATGGGGAGTTGGAGGATAATTGTTATACAGCATAATCCCGTAATAAAACTGGTTTTTGAGAATACGGTCTATGTTACCTTTTGAAAGATGAATGCCGAATGTTTCTTTAACCTTATGGATGATTTCCAGCATTGAGTAGGCGCCTGTTGCATACCATTCATACATCATTTGAACTGCTTTTGATTTTATCTCGTCGGGTTCAACCCATTTCTTTTTAGTACCTTCCCGTACGGTGTTGCGGTATCCATAGGGCGCAGGTGCTGGCCACTCGTTGTTTCGCAGCTTTGATTGTGCCGAGAACACAGCATCTTCTTTTAGGCAGTTGAGATATTGTTTTGCAAGGAACACCTTTGTATCCCAATCCTGTATATCGCGGCCTACTGTATTTTTGGTAATGACGAGTCTATCATGCACAAAGTGAATTTCTTTGTCATATTCCAGCCGTAATTCGTCAATCAGCACGGCGTCACGGTAATTTCTGGTCATGCGGTCTACGCGGTAGGCAATGATGATTTTAATGTCCTTGTTTTGTTTAACGTACTGAATCATCTCATCAAACTTTTTGCGTATTTTATTGTCAGCGCTTTCACTGAAAACAAATTCCGTATCTATGGGGTACTCCTTATTTTTTGCGTAGTCACGTAGTTCTGGTAGTTGAATATCCTTAAGGGATAAACCCTCTTTTTCTTGCTTTGCGGTAGAAACGCGAGCTAGGATAACGGCCTTGTTCATTATCCGTTGGATAGTTTTTTATGTCCCTTATTTGGTGGAAGAAAATTCTCTGGGCTTACAATTTTCTTGCCCGTCTGTTCTTCAAGTTCATGCCTTGCATTACGCGCTATGCGGCCGCCTTTTTGTGCAGGTGGTTTATTACTTTCAAATCCTTTAGCATTTTCAGTCTTGGCAATCTGGGTCGTGGAAAGTTCTGCTAATGCGGTAAAGATTAACTCGGCTTCTGTCATGTTATCCCTCAAATTTTGATTTTTAAGGTTCTTGAAGTGTTTATGCTGTTTTGTGCTCAAACCACTCCATTCTTGGTGGATAATATCAGTAAGAATTGCATACTCGTTGCGTTCCGTTACGCCACTGTCTTTCCAGTGATCTGTGAGCTTGTTGCGCGTTTCTTGACCCAGCATGCGCTGTTGTATCCATTTCTCGGACATACCATGTTGCTTCCAATGCCCACGTGCGCGGTTTACCGCTAATTCAGGGTCTGTCATCTCTTGTACGCGCTCGTAGCCAACTTTTGCAAGCCAGAGCTTGAATGGCTCAGCTTTGGGGGATGGGATGCTTTGGATTATACGGAACATGGTTTCTGTACTGGCAACGTCCGTTTGCCTCATTTTCCCATCCGCAGCCCTCATTTTCAAAGTGTTACAATTTGTAACGGTTTCATTTGAAGCTGTTCACCTAATCCTATGGTACGGGATTGTTTGGGATGGCACGTTTATGCACAGGTTTGGGAGTTTCGTAATTCAAAGTAATAAAGGACGAATTATAATTAAAAGATGGTTTGAACGGTGAATGTGATTCCTCGGTGATTAAGATAAAAGATGAGTCGCGTTTTCGATCAAGCTCCGCATAATTCTATGAATGGTCCAGATAATAAAAATCAAAATCTAGCTAACCGCTATACCGAGCATGTTCTTGCAACGTTTAATAAAGAATACGTCGTGGTCGGTAAAACTCGCGTCCGCTCCTGGCACGCCTGGCTTATTATCGGACTTGCCGTAGGAATTACGTCGGGGGTTGCTTTAGTAGCAAACAGGAGCGGAGAGTTTGATTACGCCGGAGCAACGGAAAGCGGAAGAAAAAAGATTTCTGTGGAAGGAGATTATATTGTTGATACCCCCGGTTCTGTCATTACGCATGTAGATTTTAATATCACCGGAAGCGTTATGGTTCAAGCTGAAAATGTTACTTTCGATGATGTAAAGATTATCTGTAAGGGTACCTTGGCCAGTCCTCATTCCACTGATGGACTCAAAGCTTTGGGAGTAAACCGCTTGAAACTTAAAAATATGCTGATCAGGGGAGGATGTGGGGGTGCTGGAATTTTCATTCAGGGGGGCGCAGAACATGATCTTGCCGAGGGCGAGATTATTGGAAGCGAAGGTCCCGCGATAGTGCTAGACAATGTAAGTTACAGTTTTATTTCAGGCTGGCGCACAAACGAAAATAGGGGTGGCATCGAGTTGCGGAACGGCAGTCATCATAACCAGCTGGTTGCTTCAAATGTTCTGCGAACAAGACTGACGAGTAAGATGAACCCGTTTTTCATCTCTGCCGATTCATATGAAAATCAAATAGTACGGAATCGTAATCGGTATCCACAGCCCGACGTTAAAAGTATGGTTGACTATAATCCGAACAACTTATGGTATCATAATGTCTGTACTTCAGCTGGTGGTTTCGCAGCCTGCGCGGGAAATAAAGATAAAAAAGCTCCGAAAAATCGCGGTAACCCCGATGATTTTAAGCCCAGAATTCGCACGGTGTGCACTGGGCACAGTTTCCAGGGCTATCGCTGTGAATTTAACGACATCCATATAGCGCTTGCCAAGGCAAACACCGGTGACGTTCTCATTGTAGATACAAAACCTGGCTTACCTCCTAGCTGGCCGGCAATCACCATTGATAAACCGATATGGCTTATTGGCAACACTCGTTCGCAAAAGGGCACCTATGGGTTTACCGTATTTTTCGAGGACATCATAGTTAAGAGTTCCGGTGTCAGGCTACAAAATCTTGTTGTAAAAGGTCTTTTTTCTATTCTTGCCGATACTACACTGGTTGCAGTTCGTACGAGCGGTTTGAAAACTGAAACCGAAACAGAAGTTGAAGACTAGAACTGCGAATTGCGGGGTCTGACCCCGCTATAAATGCTTAAACATCGTGTCTATATCAGATCTCGCAACAACTTTGACAGAGGGGTTTTTAATAACTCCCGATTCCATTTTCGTCAAAGTTGTATAAGACTGTGAAAAATTCAATCGAGGTTGCGCCCGATACTGTTCTCGCGACGGTGACAACTAAGTAAGGCACAGAAAATCAAAAGCCGGTACAAAAATTGAATCTTCATTAAACTTTGTTCACATATAGGCGATGGGGGCCACAGCACCAGAAGCTATCGCTTCGGTGCTGGGTAAAAATTCCGCCGCGCCCGACCTGTCCGCCGAAGTTTTAACGTAGGCGGAGCGTTCCGCCGGAGCGACTTGTGGTGAGCGAAAAATAAAAATTTTTTATAGTTTAACCAGAATGTATGAATCAAATTAGTTGGAATGATTTTGAAAAGGTGGATATCCGATTCTGATTCAGCCCAAACACAACTCGGTAGGTCTTGGGAGCAAGCTTAGTTAGAAAATATGAGTTCGCAAACAATCATAATGGCGTTTCTGCTTCTCTGCTTGCTCGCTGTGCTGGTAAGCGCTTTTGTCTTTTTGATGTTTTCACTGGCTTTCTTCTTGTCCTCTCGCCTGGAGCGCGGGGCACCGTTCGTGCCGAGCAATAAAAAGAAGATCAAGAACATGTTGGCGCTTCTTGGCGTTCTTCAGGGGATAAGGGCTGTTGACTTGGGTTCCGGTGACGGGCGCCTAGTGGTGGCACTCGCGCGAGCTGGCGCCCAAGCCCATGGATATGAACGGAACCCGATACTGGTCTTCTTGGCGCGCTCACGTATCTGGTTCGCGGGACTTGCTGAGAAAGCCTTCATCCACCATGGGAGTTTTTGGGGGGCGGATCTTTCCTCATTTGACGTTGTCGTTGTCTACGGCATATCCGGCATCATGAGAGAACTTGAAGAAAAATTAGAGCGAGAATTGCAACCGGGAGCGAGGATTGTCTCGAATACCTTTCCGTTCCCTTCCTGGCAGCCGAAGCGCGAAGCAGAGAAGGTGTATCTTTATGAGCGGCCCCCTCACCGAAGAGCGCAATTAAAGTAATATGACTCTCGAAGAATTTCAAAAATTTATAGATGAACAGGATGCGTTTTTTCGTTCTCTGGGAAAAAGCGCGTCTGAACGTGAACGAGTGCTTGCACGCACAGTAAAGCTTTCCGAGGAGTTGGGGGAGCTTTGTGATGAAGTTCTTGCATCACAGGGGTTTCAGCGTGCTGGAAAAATGGAAACGCGCGATCAGAACGGCCTCGGGGATGAGTTTGCCGACGTTGCCATTGTGACATTTCTTCTTGCCAAGAGCATGAATGTGGACATAATGGCAGCACTCGATAGGAAAGTGAAAAAAATTAAAGAAAAGCATAATAAACAACTAGAAAGCGGTTCTGTTGCGTAAAATTGTCAACATTGTCTATGTTATAATAAACTTCTATGGAAAACGAAGTGCTTGAGAAAATAAAAGAACAGGACGCGAAGCTTGATGCTATATGGAAGTCGGTGGAGAAGATGCGTAAGCGCTCTCTTATAGTCTTCTGGGTTACGGTAGTCCTGCTTATTCTTCCTCTTATTGGGTTTGTGTTTGTTATACCGCGTTTTTTGGATGTATATCTTGGCACATTCAATGGTTTATTGTAGGTAGGTATGCAACCATGTCTGACTGGACCAACACACAACACAACCCCGATGCTCCAGACGATAAACTCCGGGAAATCTACGCGGAATACAAACAATCACTTGATCTGCCGGCGGAAAAATCGACAACGCAGTTTTTGTTGTGTCCCGTTGGGTTAATGGGCGCCGGAAAAACCACTGTGGTAAAACCACTTTCTGAAAAGTTAGGCATCCCCCGAGTGTCTACGGATGAAATACGGGAACGCTTGAAACATCGAGGATACAATTATAATAGTGCGCATAAACTCGCATACCAAATTATTGAGGAGTTACTGCAAAATGGTTTCAGTATGGTGATTGACGAAAATTGTGGAAGTATAGAAACGCGAGAGAAATTGTTGGAATTACAGAAACGATACAAGACTAAACTCATTTGGATACGCGTACATCCGCCCGAGCAGTTTATTATCGATAAATTACGAAATTACCCGCATACATGGCTTTTTAAAGATAGCGACGAAGCGATCGCGTCCTATTTTAGGTACAAAGAAACGTACGGCGATTTTTCTGATTTAGATGTACCGTATGTCTACACATTTGACACGTCAAAACAAAATCTCAACCAGCAGCTAGAAGAAGCTTTTGTGCGTATACAGGAAGCGATCTAATCTATTTTCTGTTAGGATATGCATATGAATTTCTTGCATGTGCTGATCCATACCGCTCCATTCGTAAGCACTGAATATTATTATGCTCTTGTACCCGTTTGAAGCGATTTTAGAGTGGCAGAGAGGGGGTGATATATAAAAGTAATTGTGTTAAAATTAGCGTATGGATGAACCTACCGGAAGCGATCTTGTAGAGAAGGAGAATGGACCTGACCTTGGAGCTCGCATCAAATCTCTACAGTTTTCTTATTTCTCTCTCAAAGCATGGGGAGTTGTTTTGGGTGTAGTTGCCGTTATCGCGATTGGCGGCTTTTTTGTATATCGAGAGTTTGGTCACCCCCTCGTAAAACCCGCGTATGAAGAGATGTACCTGTTGGTGCCTGATAAAATCTCTCATAGTGCGGCCGTCTTGGTGCGTTTACCTGAAGGGATACAGGTACTCGTTGCCCAAGCGAGTGAGAAAATATCATTTAATCCCGAAATTCGGGGAGAGTGGTCTCAAGGAAAAAATGAGGAGTATCTAGTGTTTATGCCCAGTAAAAAACTTGAATTGGGCAAGTATTATTCCGTAACTCTTGTCGCAGCGGATATCAAAATTCAAAAAGATTTCCTTGCCGATGAAGATCCGAAGATTGTCTCGGTATTCCCAAATAATGATTCAGAGACGTCGGAGTATTCTAAGATTACCATTGTGTTTAATAGGCCAATGGTTCCTCTTACTATGCTTGATGAGCTTAAGGATAAAGATATTCCGGTGGAAATTATACCTCTGACACCCGGGAAGTTTAAATGGATCACCACCCGCAATCTTCAATTTATACCTGAAAAACGCCTTCAACGCTCATCTCACTATGCAGTGAGGATTAAGCCAGGGTTTGTTTCAATGGACGGCCTTCCCGTAGAACCCTTTGAGCACAAGTTTGATACGCGCCCTCTTCGATACGAGGGAGATAATTATTACAGCTGGGAGACAGGAAATTTTTTGTATAACCAGCCGATACGCATAGTCTTTAATCAACCGATAGATATCGAGCGTACTGCGAGAGAGATAACCGTAAAAAATGCCTCCGGTGAGAGCATTCAATTTATCGCGCAGTACGGCGTGCGTTCAGTGTACGATGGGGAGAGTAAAAAGTATGTACAGTATCTCGATAAATCTATTCTTGAGATTTACAACAAGGCCGATCGTCATGGGAGAGAGAAGTTTTGGGATTTTGATACGTCCTATAGTTTTACGCTTGTGCAGGCATATCCCCAAGAAGGGGACATTCATCTCGCGCAAATTCGGAGCGGGAGTGTTGCCATCGGGAATATCATAAGCAGCATGACTGCAGAGTCGGAGCGAAGCGGATTTGTGGAGCCAGATTTGTTTGATCCGGAAGGGAAGCTGTGGGTGGAATTTCATGAAGATATAGATAAGGATTCAAGTAAAATTTCCGGCACCAATATAAAAGAAATCGGCTACGGCGAGAAATGCAGGGAGCCAGCCGAAGGAGAAGAGGTTCAGTATGGGGAAGACTGCGAAAAAGTATCTGACTTTAAGCGGATTTTTATACTATTTAATCCAAAAGGACTTAAGCTTGGGCAGGAAATCCCAATTCATTTTAAAAAGATATACAACAAGTCCGGTCTTCAAATAAGCGCGGAAGAAATTACGAAGAGCATTAGGGTATTCCCTGAACTTGTTATTTATAAAACAGTGCCAGGGGAAGGAGCAGGAGGCGCCAATCTTACCGAAATGAAGGTTTGTACCTCCAACCCTCTTCAGGTTCCGGGTGAGAAAGAGTTTTACGAGCGCGTAAAAAGTAATGTTACCGTTGGCTTGTGGAACTGGCACCCTCCATACCGCGTTCGCTTGGGAGACAACCAATCGCCGTGCGCGATAGGGCAGTTTGAAAATACCATCCTCTACGGCCTTGTGCCGGAATTCAACTATGAAATAACACTCTCTGTAGTTGATGACTTTAGCCAAAAGGTGAATAAAACCATTCGTTTTAGAAGTGGTAAGCTCTCCGAGTTCTCGCGCCGGTTCTCGCATCTTCAAAAAGAATATAACGTGACTTCTCCCGAGCGAACCAAGTTTGTGTATGCGGCTGACAATTTGGAATACGTGAATCTCCATATTTGCAAAGTTTCTGCCGAGACAATGCTTCGCTATATTGAGGACCGCCCTGATTCGAAAACCTCGCCCGAGAACCTTGCCTGCGATCAAGTAATCCAGAAACGTATTGACCTTCCGAAGAAGTACTGGTCTCGCGTATATTTCGAGACGAACTTGAAGGATTATGTGGTGTCCCCGCTCGGACATTACATTCTTACCTTTGGCCACCCTGACTATAGGAGAGTCCAGAGAGAGTGGGATCAAAAATCTCAACGTTCTGTTGATCGGGTAGGAGAGAGGATTTATGAACGGACATACGTGACTGTGACCAATCTTGCCGTCCAGGAGAAAAAGGTGGAGTGGGGCAAGGGAGAGCAGGAGACGCATCGAGAGCTGGTGCGAAATGAGCTCGGTAAAGCTCCGAGAAATTTGTATTGGGTTACGCGATTTGGGAGCCTTGCTCCTGTAGAAGATGCGCGTGTACAGCTCTATCAATATACATCTCCTGCAGGTTACGATGGACCCTCGCGCGGTGTGCAGGTGGTCGGCGCAGTCATTATTACGGGAGCTGACGGTGTGGCTCTCGCGAACGCTGTGCCTGATCTCGCGGCAGCTATTGTGAAAAGCGGCAATGATTCCGCGATTGTCGCGGAACGTGTGGACAGGCTTCAATGGGCTTCGTCCGCGGAGGCGGTTCAGAGAACATATCTTTATACGGATAGGCCAATATATCGCCCCGGCCATCAAGTATTTATAAAAGGTATTTATCGCCTCGGGTATGACGCAAACTATGAAATTTTCCGTGATAAAAAGATGGAAGTCGAAATCCGCAACAGTAAGTATGAGGTCGTCTCCAAAAAATCTCTGGATGTAAGTGAATATGGCACATTCACTACAGATATAACGCTTGACGCAAATGCTCCTCTCGGCACCTATTCGGTTTCGGCTCCGGGCGGCATGGTATACTTCGATGTGGAAGAATATGTGCCTGCCGCATTTAAAGTGGAAACGAGGAGCGATAAAGAAGAATACATCGCTGGTGATACCTTAAAGCTTGGGGTAAGCGCCGATTATTATTTCGGCGTGCCAGTGGACGAGGGGACAGTGGAATACTCAATGACCGCGCAGGATTATTACTTTGATCGCTACCAAGATGGCTACTTCCATTTTGGGAGGGGTTGGTATTACTCATTTGATGGAGCCTACGGGGATAAGTTTATCTTGCGCGGTAAGACGTTGTTAGATAGGCACGGCAAGGCAGAAATCAGCCAAGCTCTCGATTTTGACAAACTATTTAAAGGGGATGAAGGCGCTAAAAGTAAGATTTTCACTGTATATATCACGGCAAAAAACAAAAATGGCCAATCTATCTCAACGCAAAAATCTTTCATTATTCACCGCGGAGAAGTATATGTGGGTGTGAGCATGGATAAAAATTTCGTCGGCAAAAACGAAAATATGACCGCACGCATGAAGACGGTGGACACAAAGGGGCATCCAGTAGCTACAGGTGATATTTCCGTTGAAATTAAAAAAATAACCTGGGAGTCATTTAAGCGAAGAGAGGTTGATGGAAATTATTACTATCGGACTGAAGAAAAGAAAGAGACGGTCAAAAAGGCCACGGTACGGTCCGATGGGAATGGTAACGCAGGCTACGAGTTTAGCCTCGGCGCAGAAGGGGAGTACGAGGTCTTAGTAAGCACGCGCGATTCGAGAGGAAATACCGTCTCCGCGACGCAGGATGTGTATGTCTATGGTTCCGGCTCGGTTACGGTAAGGCCTGCTAATAATGAAACCCTGGATCTCGCGACCGATAAAGGTGAAGCAAGCGTAGGAGAGAATATTAAAATCATTATCAAGTCTCCGTTTCCCAAAGCGAAGGCTCTCGTGAGCATCGAGCGCGGCAAAATATTTACGTATGACATTATTAACATTGACCGCAACCTCACCGATTACAATTTCCAGGTGAGAGACGAGTATATACCTAATGTCTATGTTTCGGTGCTTCTTTTATCGCCGCGCCCAGAGATTAAATTCGGTCAAATTGCCTACCAAATTAATACCAGAGAGCGCGCGCTTGATATACATGTTCAGTCAAACAAGAATAATTATCTTCCGGGCGAGAAGGTTGATTTGGATGTGAGCGTCAAGGATAAAAACGGGAACCCAGTGTCAGGAGAAATCTCTCTTGCGGTTGTGGACATGAGCGTCCTTGCGCTTAAAGGTAACCCCAAGAAAAATCCGGTACTTTTCTTCTACAACGGAAGCCCGCTTACGGTAAGCACCGAGTCTAACATCAAAAATATTCTTTTCGAAGCTGATATTCCGCTGGGCACAAAGGGTGGTTCTGGCTCCGGCTCGGAAGAGCTCGCAAAGAAAAAGAGAGGCGTCTTTAAAGACACCGCCTTGTGGGAGGGAATTGTGCATACAGATGTGAGTGGTAAGGCCCATGTTTCTTTCACGCTTCCCGATAACTTAACCACATGGCAAGTAGAATCAGTGGGTGTTACCAAAGACACGAAGGTGGGCGTGGGATATAAAGAATTCCAGACACAAAAAGATCTAATGGCAGTTCCGTTAAAGCCGCGCTTTATTGTGCCAGGCGACACCTTCTCCCTCGGAGGTCAGATTTTTAACAACACTGATGCGAAAAAACGTGTTGAGGTATCCGTAACCTCGGGCACACTGCATTTTACTAAGGATACTAAGGACTCACTTACCCTCCAGCCGCGGAGTAACAAAACCGTGTACTTCCCGGTGAGTGTTCCTGAACGTATGCAAGAGGGGAAGCACATGTTTGTGCTCTCCGCAAAAGCTGACGACTTGGAGGACACCGTAGAGGACTTTATATCTATTACGCGCAACGATACCTACGAATCGGTCGCAACCGCCCACTACACGGGAGATGCGGAGAGCCGCGAATATCTCTATCTCCCGCCCAATATTACCGTGGACCGAGGCGGTCTCACCGTTAAAAGCAGCGCCACACTTGCCGTATTTCTCTCGGACGCTCTTAACTATCTTGTTGAATATCCGTATGGCTGTAGTGAGCAGATCGCCAGCAAATTGAGCTCCCTTGCGATCTTGAAGCGAGGCTTACAGATTAAAAATATTGGTGACGCCTTCACCTTGAAAGAGATTACGTTTGAAGGTACTACCTATTCCTTGGATGATGTAGCGCGCATCGGGCTTGCGCGTCTCTACGAAAACCAAACTCCGGAAGGCGGGTTTACCTACTACAAAGGCATGCAACCCAATTTCCACCTTACCTTGCATGTGCTAAATGCTTTGGTGGATCTTAAAAATGGAGGGTATTCTATTGAAGCCGTGCGGATCCAAAATGCAGCCGCATATCTGGAGCGCGAACTCTCGCAAAGGCCCGAACTCTTGCGTAGCAAGGACAGCGTAATTCTCACTACCTACGCCCTTTCCCGCGTAGAGGGATTTTTGGTAAGTTCAAATCTCCCGAACCGCGTTGTTGCCATTGCAGAGGACACAAAATACATCAATGAAGATATTTCCAATCAAACTCTTGCCTATCTTGCTATCCTTCTTACCGAGAATTATCCGGAGACCTTGAAAGAGCGCGTATTTAAGCAATTGGAAAACCGGATTGTGATCGACTCTAGAGGAGCCTATCTCTCGCTTCAGGGTCGTGTGCCTATGTATGAGTATTACGAAACCCCGATTAAAGACACGGCCCTTATGCTCAAAGCTTTCGCGCGCGACGAGCGAGAGAATAACGTGCTGGATAAAGTTTTGCGCTGGATTTTGGCGAGCCGTTCTAAAGATGGGGCATGGGGTTCTACCAACAACACCGTAACCGTCATAGACGCCCTTACTGATTTCCTCCAGTGGAAGAAGGAAACCGAATCTGAGTTTAATTTAACGGTCTCATTGGACCAAAAACCTGTGGGTGAGTTTATATTTAACAAGGGCAGTATCTTAAAGACGTTTGAGAAGTTTATTCCGGTTGCTGATATCGGCTTGGGGAGTATTCGCAAGGTCTTATTCTCGAAGACTAATAAAAATGCGAACCAGAATAATTACTACTACGATATGTCGCTTAAGTATTATCTTCCGGTAGACAAAATTCCTCCCCGAGACGAAGGGTTCTCTATCTCTCGAGAATTTTACCGAGTGGATGACACGAAAAATACCGCCCCGGTATTAGAGGCGAAGCAGGGCGATGTCTTGCGAGGGCATCTTACGATCACCGTTCCCGAAGCTAGAAACCTTATTTCTATCGAGGACTTTATTCCTGCAGGGATGGAAATTGTGAATTTAAGGCTCGCCACAGAGGATCAGTCTTTGGGGCAACCGGAAGATTCGAATGAATACCGTCCACCCATTCGATATCCGGGAGATGGGGGTGAGGGTCCCTATGGTTGGTTTAGAAAAGTTGGCCTGGGCGGATTTGCCTCTATTCTCGACAATATATTCCCCGGGTCCGTCGGATCTGTAGCAGGTCTTAAAGAGCTTGATGACGATATCTATGGCAAAGATGTAAAATCAACCGCTCGTTTCTATCCCGACTCATCTGAATCGCACGATGACCGGCTGTTCCTATTTAAAGAGCGCCTACAGCCCGGCGTTTATGAATATGACTATTATGTCCGCGCTCTTGTCCCCGGATCATTCCATCACCTCCCTGCGGTGGTAAGTGAAATGTACTTCCCCGAAAACTTTGGCCGTACCCGAGGAGAATCATTCTCCATCATCGAAAACAAATGAACTATTCCTCGTTTTTAATTATCACCCGCGCTTCCTGCGTCTCTCCGTTCTCGGCTCTCGCTGAAACAATGTAATCTCCCGGCCCTGCTGGCCGCCAGGTGGCGCTCGTACCCTCACCGACATACGCGTCTTCCACGTACCAAGTCGAAGGCTTATTGGCCACGAGTGGCACACTCATCCCTTCGGTAAATTCGAGAGTGTCATAGTTATGGGGCTGGAGCATAAGATTTTTTAAGTCCATCAAACCCCGTGCCACTTGGTAGTTGTCACCTACGAGTCCATATTCAATGCTGCCAGAGTCGGTATACTCTTTTACTTCGCTAAAATCAAAAGGAGTTTTTTTGTTGTAGGGGGAGTTAAGTATAGTTTCCATAACTTCGTGCCAGATCTTGCCTGCGCCCACCGAGCCGGAGACGCGCTGCATGGGTTTGTTATCGGAGTTTCCCAGCCACACGCCCACAATAAAATCAGGGGTGTAGCCAATAGTCCAACTGTCGTGGTAATCGTATGAAGTTCCTGTTTTAACCGCGTAATTGTTTGCTGGCAAATTTAAATTGCTTCGTAAGCCAAATTGATTAATGCTTGTCTCACGGTCAGAAAGGATCTTGGTGGTGAGCTGGGCAAATTTTTTATCAATGACAGCGTGCGTACCATACGGGTCTGCCATGGGGAGTTCTGCGATATCATTGGTGCTTGCTCTTAGTGGTTTTAGGGTGCCTTGTGTAGGGAAGAGGCCGAAATAATTAGTAAGGGTGAGTAAATCCATCTCCAGTCCGCCTAGAGCTATAGAGAGTTGGTAGGTCTCTAATGGCTGCAATGGTTCAAAGCGAAGGTCGTCTATGAGAAACTTATAAAATGTATCCAAGCCCACATACTCGAGGGTTCGCACCGCAGGGACATTGAGACTATTCGATAGCGCTTCATGGAGAGTTACGGTACCCCGGTATTTGCCGTCGTAATTTTTAGGATAAAAAGCAAACCCTGTCCCAATATCATACTTATATTCGGTGTCCTCCACTTGTGTGTATGGGCGAGCGCCTTTTTCGAAGGCTTTTGCATAGATGAATGGTTTTGCGGTGGATCCAATAGCTCGCGGACGTACAGCCATATTGATCTGGCGCCCATGCGTGGATGATTTAGGATGTGGAGACCCGATAATTGCCAAGAGGTCATTTTCACCAGAGTCTTTATTGATCCCTATAACCACTACCGCTCCATTATCTACACTTGCGAAGGATGGGCTATCCAAGTTCGTGCGCAAAATTTTCCGAATAGTATCGGTGAGTTCTTGGTCAATGGTAAGCGAGCAGGGGGAGACACATTTTTCTGCCCACGCACTAAGCTCAAACATGCTTACATTTTTTCTTTGGTACGGTCCATCATCTTGCGGCCGCACCTCCATGCCCACATCTGTTTCTTCAATAGAAATTTCTAATTGTTGCGCGAGAGCGATGGCTTTTCTTTTATTGCGCGGGGTTCCGGGGTAATCACTGGGGCTATTTAGGGTCGCTAAGAGTTGTAAAGTTTCTGCAGTAGTAAGCGCTTCGGGGGGAATGCTGAAATACGTCTTACTGGCTTCTACAATTCCTTGGGTCTGGCTTCCTAAATATGCAGTATCCGCGTACATAGCGAGAATTTCTTTTTTACTCGCATGGAGTTCCAGACTCACCGTGTACAAACTCTCCACTATTTTATTACCGAGGGTGCGCTCATTTTCATTGCCGAGAAGGGTCTTTACTAATTGTTGCGTGAGCGTACTTGATCCGCCAAATCTGCGGGTAAAAGGGTATCTAACGATACTTCTCATGATGCTCAAGGGATTAATCCCTAGATGGTAGTAAAAAAACCGATCCTCTTTTTTAACTAGTAAGTTTATAAATTCCTCCGGTACTCCGCCAGCTGGTGGATCGGCTGGCCGCATGTAATGGCCTTTGATGTTGGGATGTATGGTAATCTCCAGACCGTTCCGGTCCCGGGTAATTGCCGAGATTTGCCCGGCATACAGTTTCCTCATCTCCCGAGCGCCGACAAACGAGCTAATATATATGAGGGTAATGACACTCAGTAAAATCTTGGTTCCCGTTTTCCAACTAATATGAGGTAAGCGATTCTTTACCCTTTTCACTCTTATAGTATAGTCGAAATCAGGATCGTCCCGATAGTGATTTACTAAACAGAGATGCTATGGTAGTTTGGTAAAGAATACATCTACACCGAGAGGATACAGAGCGTATGATTGACACTTACTGGTTGGGATTTCTGGATATGGAACGAAAGCTTCTTTTTCAGGAAGAGTTGTTTCAAAATCTTATTACAAGCGCCCGATCGGGTGCTCCCGCAAACGATTCTCTTATTTTTGCCGAACACCCACCTTGTTTCTCGATACAAAAAGACACTAACCTGCAATTTGTAAAAAATCGTTCTCTTTTTGAAAGAGTTACAAAGGATGGGAGAGTACCCATTATAAAAATGCATCGTGGTGGTTCTATCACATACCATGGTCCCGGCCAACTTGTTGTCTCTTCTGTTTTGAACCTCACCGCGTGCGGTTTGAAAAGTGTGGAAGAATATTTTCTACTTCTTGAGCGTATTTGTATCGCGATCCTGCAAGAGTATGGAGTAACGGGTATCACGGGACGAGAAGGACATGCGAGGGGTGTGTGGGTAGAAGATCCTCGGTGGGATACGGAACCTGAACGGAAAATAGTCTCTTTGGGAACACGCTGCCGTGCCATACTGACACCAGAGACTTCTATTGTATCAGCCTATATTGTATCGGGAGGTTTTTCTCTCAACATAGCAACCGATCTCTCCTATTTTTCTCTTATCCACCCGTGTGGACTTATTGGTAGAAAAGCAACCAGTATAAAAGAAGTGTTGGGATATATACCGCCCTCGAAAGATATACGGGAACTGATTTGCAAACTGCTCGCGAATGCTCTCGATATGCCAATAGCATTGCCGATGTGGAGAACTATATGACAACTCATCAAAATTAAAAGTCCTCACAACAATGTGAGGACGTTTTTTTAATAGAGACTTTCTGCAAGTTTTTGCAGAACATTATCCATGAGTTCGCGATAGACTGCTTGCCGAAAAGAACTGGCTAGTTTTCCGTCAAACGGGCGGTGATCAAAAAAGAGTTGCATGGTTGCCTTACCCGTATCTTTATCAATAGCGCCGATGTTAAGCTCGGCGGTTATTGCGTTGATGGTTAGTTCGGGGGTTACCTCGCCTGTCAAAATGGAATGACCCTCATGATCATTGATACCGCCGACGTTATTCAATATGAACGTCCAGTCAGACAGAAATTCCGATTTCCCTTTTTCTGCTCCTGTCATTGCGTTATGCAATGCCACAGCTATTTCTTTGAGCGATTTACCTTGCAGGGATTTTGCGGTCGCAATTTTGAGATTACTCTCGCCATTGCGGCTCTCATCATTAAACGAGATGCCGAGATTAATATCCTTTCGGCACTTAATTCCTGTATATACTAAACAGGGGAATCCCGGTATCAGTTCTTGAACAGTTGAAACCGTATGGGCGTTTAGTTTTCTAAACTGGGGTTTTCCCAGCACGCGCACTATTGCCGAGGCAATGGGGAAGGTTATGGCGTACGGCATGCCGTAGAGTTCTTGAAAACGCTTGCCATGCCGCTTCTTAAATGTGAGGAGCTCTCCCATACCAGAAACCAACTCTTTGCTTGCGGCTGTAGGAATAGCATACCCAAGCGTTAAATTCCAGGCGATGGTTTTCCGAATGACACTTGCGGGCTCAAACTCCAAATCCAGGGGCGCGGGTTCTTTTTTTTCTTCAAGATGCACGGGTTCCTTAATTACATCATCTACTGTTATAATTCCTTCGGGTCCCGTACCTTTCACCAAGGAAAGATCAACACCTTTTTGGGCGGCGATGGTTCGCGCGGCATATACCGCGGGGATTTTATCTGTATCGCTACTGATGTTGCTTGCCCGTGATGTTTTCAGAGTCGCATCATACGCCCTAACCATTTCCTTGGTAATTTTCTCAACAGAGCCCCCTTTTGTAATCCCTGCGAAAATATCCTCGGGGCTTATTCCCTCGTTCCGACTAAGAAGCAATATTTCCTCTCGAGCTGCCGAGGGCACGTTGACCTTTCTTTTAGGAGGAACAGAAATCGTGCTCTTCTCCACAACTTCGGTTTCAATCACCGCAATTATGGTAGTAAGGAAATTTCCGTCTGCCGTAAGTTCTTTTGCGCGAATTTCCTGAGAAAGATTGTGCCAGATAATCTCAATGGTGCCGGATGCGGGAGTTTCCACCTCCAGTAATCCTTTACTCGTATCAACCTCACATACTACCTGTCCTATTGTCACATTCTCGCCATTTTGTACTAACCATTGTGAAATAGTCACTTCTTGTACGCTGTATTCAATCCCTTGCCGCGGGATTCTCGTTTCTACACGCATTGGCACACTCCCTTTAACAGTTTCTAGAACTTCATGAGAAAACGGATCGCTTGTTCAAGTTTTGGGGAAATAATACGCTGGGTGTTTGTTTTTGGATCACTCTCAAACGCATAGGGGAGCCGATCCATTTCCAAAGCCTTTGCGCTTGGAACAGGCATGTTCATGGAGCAAACACGCATTATGGGTCCGTAGAGAGATTCGTAACAAGTTTCCTGCACACGCGCGGCGATATCCGAACTCACACTGCCCTGTGTGTATGCTTCGTGGAATACAACAACCCGGTGGTTCCGGCGCGCGGAATCGAATACTGTATCCCAATCAAGCGGGACAATTGTCCGCAGGTCCACTACTTCTACCGCCATCTGTTCTTTTTGTTCGATATCCGTCGCGGTGTTCAAAGTTGCTTCCACACACGCCGCTCCATAGGTAATAACACTTACCGTTTTTCCCTTGAAACCGTTCGCGACTGGTTTTTTTATATCAGCCATTCCGAATGGAATCACAAATGGTTCCAACGGAACTTCTCGTTTGAATGCCGCCATGGAATAGGCAATTATCTGCAAGTACATAATTACTGGATTCGGGTCTTCCTGTGCGGCCCACAATAGTCCCGCCGCATCATACGCATTTGCCGGAAACGCGATCTTCCACCCTAGCCGATTATACGCCAAAGCTTCGTTCGAGTCAGAATGTTCGTTTCCTGATCCATCACCGAAACCAAATGGCATCAATACCACCATTCCTACCGGAATACTCATATGGTTGTAAGAAGTTGGAATTGCATACAGAAGCTGGGTCCCTGCCGAGCTTACAAACGGAGCAAACTGGATTCCGGCAAATGATTTTATGCCCGTAAACGAGAGTCCGTGAGCGAGGCCTAAAATTCCCTCCTCCGAAATAGGAGTGTTCCACACGCGGTGAGCGCCGAATGTTTTGGAAAGGTCGCGCGTAAGCCCAAATACATCTCCTTTGGGGGAGGCATAATCTTCCCCAAACACAACCACATTGTGATTTAACTCCAGCGACTTACCAAGCGCATACCGAACAGCTTCCAGATAGCTCATCCGCTTACGCTTTTCTTCTGCTTTGACAATGGTGGGAATGGAATAGGTGTGGGGTTTAAAAAGCAGAGATGCTTTATTGTCTTCGGATGTCGGATCCGGTTCTTGTAAAGCTCGCTCTACCAACGCCTCGAGCTCACGCGTATTGGTTTCGTGTTCTGCCGCTGCTGCATCTGCCGTTAAAAGTCCCTCTTCTATCAACAATTTTGCGAAACGTCCCACGCGGAATTCACCTCTGCGATATTCGTGCTTCAGCTTTGGACTCATATACCGATAGCCGCCGATACTATCATTTTCCCACCCTTTTACCAAACGGTCTGCATCCATATACTGAATGGTTTCGGTTTGGTTGTGTCCCATCAGACGGTCTGTGGAGACAATGATAAGAGATGAGCGGAGGTTTTGGGCATTTCGAATACCCTCTTCGAACGTTTCTACTAATGCATCAGTGTCATGGCTGTCCACGTCCATTCCGATCATGGTATAGCCGAGCGCTCGCAGTGAAAGATCGGCTTTCCCGTACGACTCACGAGCATTTGCTGAAAGAGAATATCCGTTGTCGTTCAGCACAAACATAATAGGCGCTCCGTGCGGCCGACTTGTTTCTTTGAATATGCCGGAGGCAAATTTCTGGAATTCGCGCCACTCTGTCTCGTCAAGGTGGGCATTCAGAGCGGCAGTCATGTTACATGCTTCGTGCACACACCCTTGCGCAAAAGCGCCGTCCCCGAAAGATGAAATTACTATCGGGCGCTTGTCGGGAGAAGGCACTGTCTGCCATTCTTTTAGATACAAACCGAGCGCGGTACCTACCGCAACGGGAACATATGCTCCCATATGGGACACGCCGAAAGGAATAGTCCTGTGCCGGAGAGATCCGCAATGAATATTTGCATCTCTACCCTTCGTGGGGCTTGTTTTTTTGGTAAGGTGATTTAACAGAAGCAACCACTCAAGGTCATCCTCGCTCATAGTATTGGGCGCGGTGTTATGCGCCACATACCAGGATTGATCGCGATGAGATATTTGAAAGTATGATTGGTGTTCAATGTTGTATCTCTGCAAAGCTATTTTTGCCGCTACGGCGATTATTTCTGCGCCGTAACCCAACAATAAGGGGCCGTACATTACACCTTTGTTTTTAAGTTCAATCAGAATGTCATTAAACGCCCGTGCACGGGACAAATAATGCCACATGACAAGTCGTTCATCATGAGAAAGTTTTGCCATAGAACCTCCATTTTCTTTTTTTCAATGTAAAAGGAATTGCGTCCCTTTCCAGCTTGTTATAGCGTTTTATGAGAATAAAACAAGAGTGTGGTATGATAGCAAGTATTCATAAATAGCATGTCATCGGATGACGTACTGTTGCATATCAGTTTGCCGAACGCGCAAGTCCTAAGTAATTATGAAAGAGGCAATACATAAACAAAGAGCGCCACGCAATCGCACCATAACTTTAAGTGATGCTGATATGTTGCGTCTCAAAAAGAATCTGATTCAACTGGATAAACCAGTGTCTTTGAACGAAATTGAAAACAAGACAATACATCAGGATATTTTTGAAGCATTAGAATATTTGCCGGACAAGTTTGTTGATCTTGTTTTCGTTGACCCTCCATACAATCTGAACAAAACATTCAATCTGACTTCGTTTAAGTCAATGGAGTCCGAAAAATACGAGGAATGGCTTGATTCTTGGGTTCAAAAAATTATTCGTTTATTGAAACCAAACGCCTCGGTTTATATTTGTGGTGATTGGAAATCGTCCGGAGCAATTTTTAATGTTGCAAAAAAGTATTTTCAAATTCAAAATCGTATTACTTTTGAGCGAGAAAAAGGACGTGGCGCAAAATCAAATTGGAAAAATTGCTCCGAAGATATTTGGTTCTGTACTTTATCGGACGATTATCATTTTAATGTTGAAGCGGTAAAAATGAAGCGCAAAGTTATTGCGCCTTACAAGGACGAGAATGGAAAGCCGAAGGATTGGGAAGATACTGGCGACGGAAAATATAGAGTTACTTATCCGTCGAATATTTGGACCGACATTACAATTCCATTTTGGTCTATGCCTGAAAATACAGACCACCCGACGCAAAAACCGGAAAAACTTGTAGCAAAAATAATCTTGGCAAGTTCAAAGCCAAATGATGTTGTTTTTGATCCGTTTTTGGGTTCGGGGACAACTTCCGTTGTGGCACAAAAATTAGGGCGTAGATATGTTGGTATAGATATTGACGAGTTATATTGTTGTTTGGCAGAAAAGCGTTTAGAAAACGCGCGACAAAACAAAACAGTACAAGGGTATTTAGATAGCGTTTTTTGGGAAAGAAACACATTAAACGAGCAGACAAACGGAAATGGAAAGAAGCAGAAAGTTGAGCTATCGGAAAATCTATTTAGCAAAATTCTAGTATGAAAAAGAGCAAAATTTTTTATGGAAATTCACATAGAGAAGGAATAGAGCGAAGGCTCAAAAAGTTTTTGAATGAGCAAACAGATTTTCTTTCCGCACGGACAATAAACAGCCCGCGTGCCGTTGGCGACGCAATTGAGAATATCATCGCTGAAAAATTCAAAACTATTCTCGGGGACATAGTTGGTGAATACTCGTCATCTTTTGCGCGGCGAGCTATGGCAGATTTGGCTTTCACAGACAAAGATGGATTTTATTATATTGTTGATGTAAAAACGCACCGACTTGATACAAAATTCAATATGCCAAACCTGACATCTGTCGAAAGATTATCGCGTTTCTACAAGGAAGACGTAAATTATTTTACGCTTTTGAAAATTGATTACAAAATAAATGGCACGCGGGCAGAAATAGCTAAAGTAACTTTTGCCCCGATTGAATTTTTTGATTGGGATTGTCTAACTATCGGTGCGCTTGGCTGGGGTCAAATCCAAATCGCGAACGCGAATGTTGTAAAAATAGTCCCAAAGAACAGCCGAAAAAAATGGATGTTGAAGTTGTGCGATACAATGCTTGAATTTTATCCAAAAGAAATAGGGAAAATTGGCGAGCGCATTGATCGCTTTAAGAAAATCAGAAAAGTTTGGGAAAAGAAGAGTGAATAAAAATTATCGATGCGATAAAATGGAACACAAAAAATATATCGCAGTTGCGGGAGTTTCAGTTATTGTTCTTCTGTTTTTTCTTTTTCTGGATACAGCGTCAAAGGAAATTAAAAATTACCCATTGTCCGGAGATACGGTCGTAGCGTTCGGCGATAGTTTGGTGATGGGAGTTGGCTCTTTGCGGGAAGGTGGTTTTGTAACGCTTCTCTCGGAGCGTATACAAAAACCTATTATTAATTTGGGAAAAGCCGGGGACACTACGAAGGATGCACTCGGTCGTATTGGCGAAGTAGTGGCAGAAGATCCCGATGTGGTGATCATACTTCTGGGAGGGAACGATGCGTTGCAGCGGATACCGCTGGAAGAGACGGTACAAAATCTTGAGACTATCATCATAACGTTACAAGAACAGGGTGCGGCGGTACTGTTGTTAGGGGTGCAAGGAGCGCTCATCCGTGATAGGTTTGGCGATGATTTCTATAAACTTGCGCGTGAACAGGGCGCTCTCTATGTGCCAAATGTGTTAGAAGATGTATTCCGTAATCCGCAGCGTATGTTTGACGCTATTCATCCCAACGACGAAGGATATCGTATTATTGCTGAGGGCGTGTATCCGGTTCTTGTTAATGTTCTCGGCGGAGCTCTGTGAATTTCTTATTTTTTCCATCTGTGCTACGGATGATATGAGGTTTGAAAGTCCACTGAGTGAAAGGAGAGCTATATTATGAAAGTGTTGCTTATCGGAGATGGCGGACGCGAGCGCGCGCTGGAGTGGATGCTTCGTAAGAGCGTCTTTGTAACAGATGTTATTTCTGTGCCAGGCGATCTTGGCAGAGCGGAATGTGCATGGTGTGGGTCGGATATGTTTACTGGTATGGGACGTCTTACTCCCTATGCCAGCAGAAAAGATATTGATTTTGTTATTGTGGGGCCAGAAGCGCCATTGGTTGCCGGTATTGCAGACATATTTCGTTTGAATGGTAAGCCAGTGTTTGGACCTTCAAAACGAGCGGCAGAACTTGAAGGAAGCAAAGTAGCGTGCAAGCTCTTTTGCAAGGCGTACGATATTCCTACTGCTGATTTTGATATTGCCCAGACGCCAGAGCAAGCAAAGATGTATGTACGAAGGCGTCAGGTTCCGATTGTGGTAAAAGCAGATGGGCTTGCGGGTGGTAAGGGAGTGAAGGTTGCCTGGACGCGAGAGGAAGCATATAAAGCAATTGACGATTTTTCATTGTTGCCTGCTGGCACGCGATTTGTAATTGAAGAGAAACTCACAGGTTGGGAGTGTTCATATATCGTACTTACCGACGGCACCTATACTCTTCGGTTTCCACCTGTACAAGATTATAAAACGACGCAGGCAGGGAGTACGGTGAATACGGGCGGCATGGGATGTGTAACAGTATCTCCCCATGAGTTCACTCCTGCTCTTGAGCGAAAAATTCAGGAAACAATTATCAAACCAACGCTTGCTGCATTGCGGAATGAAGAGAGACCGTTTACCGGTGCGTTGTATGCGGGGCTTATGATTGTCGGCGCGTTACCGTATGTGTTGGAGTTCAATTGTCGGTTAGGGGATAAGGAAACGCAGACGATAGCACCGCTATTGCGGGATGGATATGATATAGTTCCGTATTTGTATGGGACAACAAATAATACGATGAATTATCGCGTGTCCCCGTGGAAAGAAGAATATTCTGTCTGTGTTGGTCTTGCAGCGGCTGGCTATCCAGGGAGACCAAGGACGGGCGACATAATAACGGGCATTGAGGAGGCAGAAAAACTTGATGGCGTGTATGTTTTTAGCGGAGGCGTTACACATATGCCAGACGGGTCAGTCATCACCTTTCGCGGCCGCGTGTTGGATGTTGTGGGTACAGGAAGGACAGTTAAGATAGCGCGGAAGCGCGCGTACGAAGCCGTGAGTAAAATTCATTTCGACGGCATGTGGTACCGGAAAGATATTGGAGAATAAATTGAATGTGTTGTCCTCGTATTCGACATTGAGTATGAGGACTTTTCTTTTTCTTGAGAACGCGTTACGAATACCTCTATGTCTTGGCGGAAAAAAGTTGTAATTTTCGTGCTGGCGGTTTCGGTGTTTTTTGTATGGTATGCGGTATTTGCCGAAAGCCGCGACGGGCTTATGGTGTATTTTTTTGATGTCGGGCAGGGAGATAGTATTTTTATACAGGTGGAAAACGGAACGCAGATTTTAATTGATGGCGGCCCCGACGATGCGGTGCTCGCGGAGCTTGGGCGCGTGATGCCGTTTTACGACCGCACTATTGATATGGTAGTGCTTACACATCCCGATGCCGATCACCTAAACGGCCTTGTGGAAGTATTGGAGAGGTATCGTGTAAAAACGGTGTTGGAAACGGGCGTCAAACACGAAACAGCGCAATACGCGGAATGGAACAAGCGCCTTTCCGAGCGGGGTATACCCATTGTGCATGCGGTGCGGGGCCAGGTATTTAGAATAGACGACGGGCTTATGCTTTCCGTGCTCGCCCCGTTTTCTTCACAGAACGAAAAAGAGGCAAAAAAAATAAATAACACCGGCGTTGTGGCGCGTCTTGACTATTATGACACCTCGTTGCTGTTTACTGCTGATATCGAAAAGGATATAGAAGAAATACTTGCGGCGGTGTTTGCAGATAGCATAGACGCGGATGTTTTAAAAGTCGCGCATCATGGTTCAAAAACTTCAAGCGTGGCGGATTTTCTTGCTGCGGTAACGCCGGAAGCCGCGGTGATATCGGTTGGGAAGTCCAACAGATACGGCCATCCCGCGCCGGAGGTGCTTAATCGCTTTGAAAATATAAAGGCGAGAATATTTCGTACAGATATTGATGGCGCTGTTGTTTTGCGCGCGGATGAAAACGGGTATGCATTTATCCGGCAATGATATTCTTGCCCATTTTCCTATGGTTCTGTATGATGGGAAATATGGCAAAAAGCTTTGATTTCCCTATTTTTAAAACAAAAATTGATGGAGAGGAGCGGAAATTTTCCCTGGAAGATCCCGCAAGTCGGCGGAAGTATTTTGATGCGAAGGCCGGGCCGGAGATAGAAAAAATACGTGGGTACCTGCAAAACAATACGTTTGTCGGGTTTCTTCTTGGTAAGAAGAATTCTGGAAAGGGAACGTATTCGAAGCTTTTTATGGAGGCAGTGGGAAAAGAACACATGGCTCATATTTCGGTGGGAGACATTGTGCGTTCGGTGCATGATGATCTTGCGGATAGCACAAAAAAAGAGGAGCTTATCGTATTTCTCCGCCGTCGGTATCGGGGTTTTATTGCCGTGGAGCAGGCGCTAGACGTGATAACAGGGCGTGACACAAAAACATTGCTTCCTACGGAGGTAATACTTGCGCTTGTAGAACGGGAAATTGGTAAACTCGAGCACAAGGCAATTTTTGTGGATGGGTTTCCACGGAACTTGGATCAGGTTTCATACGCGCTCTTTTTCCGCGCCATTATCGGGTATCGCGACGACCCTGACTTTTTCGTTTTTATAGATGTTCCTGAAACGGTAATAGACGAGCGCATGAAGTACCGCGTTGTGTGCCCCATCTGCCATGTTCCTCGCAGCACAAAACTTCTTCGGACGAAAGATATTGAGTACGATGCTGAAAGTAAGGAATTCCATCTTTTGTGTGATAACCCGGAATGTAAAGGAACGCGCATGGTTGCCAAAGAAGGAGATGAGTTGGGGATTGAGGCCATTCGCGATAGAATTGAAGTCGACGGTGAAATTATGGGTATGTTGAGCGGTTTGAACGGAGTGCCAAAAGTGCATTTGCGCAATGCCATACCGGTTACTGCGGCTAAAGAATACGTAGATGATTATGAAATAACGCCAAGCTACCGTTACGAATGGGATGAACAAACACGTCAGGTCCGCGTTATAGAAGAACCATGGATTGTGAAAGATGAGAAAGGGGTTGAGTCATATAGCTTGCTTCCTGCTGCAGTTGTAGTTTCGCTTATTAAACAAATAGTAGCGGCATTAGGGTTGTAATGATCATATGCGTCGCATAGGAGCAAAAACAATTATTATTTTCTTGCTTGTGATACTTGCCATTCATATTCTTTCCACTGTATATGGCTGGTATCACACATCCTGGTGGATAGATATCACACTTCATTTTCTTGGCGGCGCATGGGTGGCAACGCTCTTTTTTTACGTTCAAGAGCGGCACGTGCCTTCTTTTAGCGTGACACCATGGTGGTTTTCGATAGTCGTTGCGGTGAGTTTTGTCATGCTCGTCGGCGTAGGGTGGGAATGGCTTGAATTTTGTTTTGATTATTTTTTCGCAAAAGACGATTTTATGTTGCGCGCGCAACTTGGTCTTGCCGATACGATGGGAGATTTGCTGATGGATTTTATTGGTGGGCTTATTGTTGGGGCTTATTTTATTTTTAAGCGTTAGCGTATGATACGATTATTTTTTTACGGCGGCGCGCAGGAGGTGACCGGCGCTTGCTATCTTCTTGAGACGGATCACGCGCGGATTCTTATAGACTGTGGCATGTTCCAGTGTCCCCGTTTTTGTGAGAAAAAAAACGTGGAGGATTTTCCGTTTGACCCCGCTTCTATCGATGCGTTGATAGTCACGCATGCTCATATTGACCACATAGGCCGCGTGCCGAAACTCGCGCGGCACGGGTTTCGCGGCCGCATATATTCAACCCACCCAACCAAAGATTTTGCCGACCTCATGCTCCGCGACAGTCTTGGTATTTTGGAAAAAGAAGCGCGGTCGGAGAATGAGAGTGTATTCTACGATGAGAAAAATATTGATACGGCGCTTTCGCTGTGGGAAGGAAAGAAATATGGCGAAGATTTTTTTATAAAGAGCACGCGCGTCCGTTTAAAGAACGCGGCTCATATTTTAGGCTCTGCCATTGTGGAACTCACGATTGGCAGCGGTACGGACGCAAAGTCCATCGTGTTTACGGGCGATCTGGGAAACTCTCCCACGCCCCTGCTCGACCCGCTTGAGTATAGTACTGGCGCGCAGTTTTTGGTTATAGAATCGGCCTATGGCGACCGCGTGCACGAAGATCGAACACAACGAAAGACCAAACTTGAACGCGTGATTGAAGATACGTTTCGGCGGGGCGGTACGCTTATAATTCCCGCGTTCAGTCTTGAGCGCACGCAGGAACTTCTCTACGAATTCAATGAGCTTGCGGAAAACCGTCGCATTCCGCGCGTTCCGGTGTTTTTGGATTCACCCCTTGCCATCAAGGCAACCCGCATTTACCGGAAGTACCCCCTGTACTTTAATGAGGAGGCCGAAGCGCTGTTACGAAGCGGGGACGATCTTTTTCGCTTTCCGGGCCTTCAGATGACCGAACATACGGAAGAATCAAAAAGTATCAACGAGGTGCCTTCTCCAAAAATTATCATCGCGGGCGCGGGAATGATGCAGGGCGGCCGGATTTTGCATCACGCGAAGCGGTATTTGCCCGATCCAAAAAACACCTTGCTGTTTATCGGCTATCAGGCAGCCGGTTCTATCGGCAGGCGTTTGTATGATGGAGCCGACAGTGTGGTGATTCATGGGGAGACCGTGCCGGTTCGCGCCACCATAAAAGCGATCGGCGGGTACTCTGCGCATGCGGATTCCGACGCGTTGTTTGATTTTGTGGAACACACGGCCGATACTCTCCAAAAAATATTTGTGGTACAGGGAGAGCCTGTCGCCGCGCTGTATCTGGTACAACGCGTGCGCGACAATTTGGGCGTGGACGCGGTAGCGCCGAAGTATGGGGAGAGTTTTGCCTTGTAGGTATGAGCGTTGTTTATAATAATTAGGTTAATTAGAGCAATTAGAATAATTTTCATGGAGTCTTCTCCTCACTATCATCAAAAATACAAAATCTGCGTCTCGGGGGCGGCCGAAACAGAGCACTGTTCCAAAGATGCTTTAGATAAGGCAAAAGAGCTTGGGCGTGAAATAGCGCTACGCGGCGCAATTCTGGTAACGGGCGCAACCACGGGGTTTCCCTACTGGGCGGCGCGGGGAGCGAAAGAGGCCGGAGGTATTTCTATCGGCCTTTCGCCGGCCTCCACGGAGAAAGAGCATGTAGAAATGTTCAACCTGCCGCTTGATTTTATGGACATGATTATTTACACGGGTTTCGGATACCCGGGGCGCAATCTGATGCTTACCCGCGCGTCGGACGCAGTCATTATCGGATGCGGCCGGATAGGAACACTCAACGAATTTACCATTGCGTTCGAGGACCGAAAACCCATCGGAGTACTCCTTGATTCCGGCGGAACAACCGAGTGGGTTGATGAGATTATTCGCGACTCTCACCGCGGCGAGGAAACATTGGTTGTATATGATGCAGATCCAAAAACTCTTGTAGAGAAAGTGATTGAGGCACTTATCCCGCGCGTGGACTCAAAAGAAGGTAAGGGTAATTAATATGGCAGAACGCACTCGTTCCGCACTCTCCGGCCTAGGGCTCTTAGTAGGCGTTATTATCGGCGCGGGCATGTTTGTGCTCCCGTACACGATAGCGCGCGCAGGCATTGTGTGGGGGAGCGTGCATGCGGGGATTGCATTCGCGGTTCTAACGTTTATTCATCTTCTCTACGGCGGGATTGTTTTTTCAACGCCGGGTACGCACCGGCTTCCCGGATATGCAAAGATATATCTTGGCAAATGGGCCAAGAATGTATCGTTCCTTTCGGCGCTTATCGGGTTTTATGGAGCGCTTCTCGTGTATGGGCTTTTGGGAGGCGTGTTTCTTGCTGGGCTTGCCGGAGGAGATAGTTCTTTATGGAGTTTGCTGTTTTTTGCTGTGGGAGGATGCATTCTCTTTTTTGATCT
>VMFT01000007.1 GCA_007376195.1 Parcubacteria group bacterium Gr01-1014_29
AACAATATTGAAACAAAAGAAAATCCCGCATGAGGCGGGATTGTTAGGCGCGGTATACTTTATCCACAGTTGTGGAGTTTCGTAATTCAAAGTTATTAAGTTTTTTGGATCTATCTTTAGAAAGCTTAAATTTTGGAGCTCTTGACAGCTATACAATTATAAGTTATCATTGCCGCTATGAAAAAAATGATTCTTATAACAGTGTTTCTTATAGGACTTCTTTCCTTTTCTACATTCGCCGAAGCGCGATCAATTCGTGTGAAGGGTTATTATAAACCCTCAACAGGTACATATGTATCACCTCATTATCGAACATCTCCGAATAGGTATAAATTTGATAATTACTCAACACAAGGGAACTATAATCCTTATACAGGCAGGAAGGGTTATGTGAACCCCTACAGGTGGTAAGGCAATGGAAGAGCGCAATTACAAATACAATCAAGGTAATGCAGCTGTGTGGTTTCTTATAATTGCAGGGATAGCGTTGTTTTCAATTTTTTCTGGAGGTGGTGAAGAGATGATAGAGAGTGAAGCGTACTTCAAAGGGAACATGTCAAATGTTGGTGGTTCTCCATCATACAGATATGAAGATACGCCTAGTTATGCAGATGACCCATATACTACCAATGATGAAAGTAATGACCAGCCTGTAGGATTTTATGGCACCGACACCATGAATGCGTGTAATCAAAGTTCAGGAAATTGCTATGACTTAGATGTAGATAGTGATGGCGAGAATGTAGAACGAATTTATTTTCCAAAAGGAGGATGGGTTGATGTGAATTCTTCTGCCTGTGAAGATGGATATTGTAACGTAGAAGATGAGAATGGAACAGAGTGGGAATTAGAATACTAATCGTTGGAAAGTAATTACAAAATAAATATTGAGATGAATATGAATATAAGACGAAGCGGATTTATTGCATTAGTCACATTAGCGGCCACATTTGTAGCCGGATGGATTATTGTTTCGGCTAGCAATGCCGAACAAATAACAGCATGCGTAACCAAAAATGGCTCCCTGCAAATAGTTGGCGATGGTTACAATAGAAATGCATGCAGAAAAAACGAAACACTTTTAAGCTGGAATATTAAAGGTGAGAAGGGTGATAAGGGGGACACTGGGCTAAGCGGAGTTGATGGAAAAAATGCAACAGAGCTTCACTTATTTGACGCAAACGGGCAAGATTTGGGGATTTATGTAGGAGAAAATAGTGCAGGCATGCCATCGGAGCAACCGATAACATTTAACACTGGTTTAGGAGTGTTTTTTGGATTTGCGCAATCTGGTGCAGAACAAAAAAAAGCTAAATTTGAGCCAAGAGAGACAACGTTGCTCTTTGAGCAAATAGACTGCGGAGGCGATATGTTCGTGCATGTCACTACTGGTCGTCAAGTTCAAAATATTTTTGCCGTTGATAATGGCGGAAATAATCCACGTAATTTCCCACTATTTCTAATAGAAAAAGAATCTGCATCAAGAACAATCCTTTCTCATAGTACAGGGACTCCATCGCCTCGTTGTCAAAATTATTCAGTTCCACAAACAGTAGAAACTCTTGTAGCGACAGAAGTTGTCCTACCATTTACCGAGCCGCTCGCATGGCCGTTAGAAGTTAGAAATTAGTCTTTATTCTATAAGTATTCTTACGAGTCTCGAAACGATATTGGTGATTGGTTTTGCTCTGGTGGTTTACTTGCTTTATGAAATACATAAAGTTCTTATAACCATGAATGAAAATGTTTCGAAGAGCGACGCGCAGAAATACAAAGAAGAAGTTGAATTAGATGAGGAGTAGAAACTTATAGCTCTATGTATGGATTCTATCTTTTCTTTATTTTCCAAATCCTGTATAATTATGGTAATAAGAAGAACTCATGAGAATACCGATACCAAAACTTAAGGCAATGATTCTCTACTTTGCTACTTTTACTGATCCAAGATTGTTGGGAAAAGTGAAGTTGATGAAGCTATTTTACTTTGTGGATTTTACCCATGTAAAAAACTATGCTTCGCCCATCACCTTTGACAACTATGTTCGTCTAGAGCACGGGCCAATTCCTTCCATAATTCTTAATTTAGTAGACGCAGTAGAAGATGATACAGACAATGCGATTCTTGTGGATTCGTTTTCTATAAAAACTAGAGACGGTTCTAATCAAAAAAGAGTAGTTCCTACAAGAGAGTTTATAAGTAAAGATGAAAAGTACTTCACACCAAGCGAACTTAAGGTGTTAAAGAGTGTTTGTGACAGGTTCGCTGGTAAAACCGGCAAGTTTATTGAGGATAAATCTCACGAGGAGGCCGCTTGGAGCAAGACAAAAGAGCTAGAGAGCATACCTTACACGCTTGCGACTGAAGATCCAGATTGTCATGTAAGTAAAGAAGAAATAGAGTTTGTTTTAGGAATATTTAACTGATGGGCCATGATAAAATTTGGAAGCATTTTTAGATACAACGAAAATTATTATGTCTATCTAGGGCAAACGGAGGATATTATATATGCTGCGCGGATACTTAATAGAGATCAAACTAAAGAATTGCAAAGATTAGATAAGAATAGTGAGAATAAACATATAAAACGGCCGATAGATGACAGCACAATCTTTTGTTTCGTAATTCTTTCAACAGACAATTTTCATGAACAAGCAGCGTCGCTCCATAACTCACAGTACGACACTGATGTCCACCCAGAATTGATTGGCGAGTTAAATAGTGAGGACGTTGAAAATCTAAAAAAAGAAATTGAAGAGAAATCTGCTATCCCATCTTCCTTAAAAGAAATTGTCCGTAGAACATTCCAATAAGTTCTGCATTTTATCCTGTTGGTAATAAAAAAGACATCAAAGACCATTTGTAAAACTATTGTACAGCCATAAGTTCCTCAATCTGCCGCATAGTAAGCTCCGGATATCCCACAAAATCTTCCCACGTTAAAACTACGGACGGACACAGTAACATTGTTCACCGTGCGGAGCTTTTTGATAAAATCTTTATATAATGCTACTGTGTGGTGAGGTATTTCATTACCAAGGAGAAATGAGAATGATCAATATACTCGCTTTTCTCGGGTTAACAATACTTGCATGCGTCGTGTATCGGCTTGGAATTTTACCACGAGGACACTATGTTTCTGCTTTTTATACCGTAGTTATGCTAGATACGTTGTGCGTGTGGCTTGTGTTTCCTTTTTTGCCTGAAATTCACTCGTCAGTTACGTTCGCTCAAGCTCTCCTCATTTCCTTCCTGAGCGCAGTGCTCATTGGGGGAATATTGTTAGAGGGAGGAGGAAATTTTGTCATTCAGTGTATGGTGAAGTACGGAGTTAAAGAAGAGGTTGGACTTGTTCTTGTGAAGAATTCTTACGCAACACTTGCCCCTTTACTCAATGCGCTTGCTCTTATTTTTTGGACATTCTTGTTTCCATCCCTGGGTTTTCATATCCTCTGGCCCGGAGCATTGATTGCGGGTGTGATACTTGACTTCTTAGACCGAGGAGTTGTTGTGCCGTGGTTCTTTAAATTAGGAGATGCTTTAAAGATAAGTTAGTTTCAAAAACAGCCCACGCGATGTGGGTTTTTCTTATTTCCCACCTCTTATGTATAGCGGGAAACTGGGAGGGTAGCAAGCCATCCAATCGGGTGGCTTTTTTGTTTATGGTCTGATAGTATTATTAAAAGTATTCTTTGAGAGGAGTTATAGTGTGAAGAACTATGTCATTGAGGCAGAAAGTGAAGCCGAACGCATGAGGATTACAGAAATAATCAAGCGCTTCAGGCTTGAAGAAAATCTCATTATTAAACACGCGCCTCAAGCGCAAGCATGTCCAACGGATGTCTCGTGTGTCATAAAAAACGGAGATCACAGCATAAACATTCAAAAAGAAGGCCTCCATGCGGGACTTCTCATACTCATTGACGAGGAAAAGCCGTCGGTACTTGCTAACAATTGCGGAAACTGTTTTATAGATGCGTATAGTAAGTTCATCGGCATCGGATTTGAGGATACTATGGTTATAGTGTGCTTCAAGGGGCATAGGTACAATGCAGACTTTTCGGACGAGGAACCCAGTACAAAGCCATAGCAACGACATGCGCGACTGCAACAAGGTCGCGCTTTTTCATATTAAAGCCAGCAATAGGAAAAGAAGTAGCAAAAACTACCTTTTTCCCTTATAGTAAATTACTATCTCAAGAGATTTTTGTCACATCTAAACAGGATGGATATGCTGGCGCTAACCGTAGAAAATTTAAAAAAGCGATATAAAACCGGCACGGAAGCCTTAAAGGGAGTTTCTCTCACAATACCCGCCGGGGATTTTTTTGGTTTGCTGGGTCCCAATGGGGCGGGCAAAACTACCATAATAGGCATTGTTACCGGGCTTGTTAACAAAACCGAAGGTTTGGTGTCCGTTTTCGGACATGATATTGACAAAGAGCCAGAACGTGCCAAGGCGCGAATCGGTCTTGTTGGGCAAGAGGTAAACTTTAATCCATTTGAGAAACCCTTTGATATTGTGGTTAATCAAGGCGGGTATTATGGTATCCCGCGATCAATCGCTATCCCGCGTGCTAAAAAACTTCTACACGACTTAGGAATCGGTGAAAAAATGATGCAAGGTTCTATGACCCTCTCCGGCGGCATGAAGCGCAGACTTATGATTGCCCGCGCCTTAATACACCAGCCACGTTTTCTTATACTTGACGAACCAACAGCGGGAGTGGATGTGGAACTTCGACGGGGTATGTGGGATTACCTGCGTTCTCTTACGGCGGACGGTCTCACGATTCTTCTAACCACTCATTATCTTGAGGAGGCAGAACAATTGTGTAAAAACATTGCCATCATCAATAAGGGTGAGATTGTCGCCAAAGGCACAATGGCAGAGATCCTCGCTATGCACGAAAGCGCCGAATCAGAAAAAAGTGATTATAGGGGTGGACGGTTGGAAGAAGTATTTATTAAGCTTACACAACAAAAATAATTATGACACCGAGAGAACTTTGGACATCTTTTTATACGATGTTGCGCAAAGATATTGTGCGCATGTTCCGTATCTGGATTCAGACTTTCTTGCCGTCTATCATTACCTCCGTTCTCTATTTTCTTATCTTTGGCACCGTACTCGGTTCACAAATCGGAGAAATGCAGGGCGTTAGTTATATGAAGTTCGTTGTGCCCGGGCTTGTGATGCTGGCTATCGTTACAACTTCTTATGCTAACACGTCATTTACGTTTTTCGCCTCAAAATTCTTCGCCCGTTCTATTGATGAAATTTTAGTTTCTCCGACTCCTCCCTGGTTATTAATTGCCGGCTTCGTAGGCGGCGGCATGGTACGGGGTATACTTGTTGGCATGTTGGTGCTTCTTGTTTCCCTGTTTTTTACCGGGCTCCACTTGGCCATGTACAATGTTCTTATCATCTTCGGTTTTGCTATACTCACTGCCCTCGTCTTTGCTTTAGCCGGTCTTGTTAATGGCATCTACGCAAAATCAATTGATGGTATTAATATCGTGCCGACCTTTATTTTAACTCCACTCGTTTATCTGGGAGGTATCTTTTACTCGGTTCATGATTTGCCAGCTTGGTGGCAGAATATCACATATGCCAATCCGCTTTTCTATCTTATAAACGGCTTTCGGTACGGTTTCTTGGGTATAACCGATGTCTCACTCGTTACTTCGATAGGCATACTCGTGAGTATGGTGGTGATTCTTGTCGCCACTAATTGGTATTTTATCCGCACCGGCCTCGGTTTAAAACAATAATAAATGCACTCACGGCGGAGTGCTTGATTACACAACATAAATGTGGTTTAGTTCATTTGATTTGAAAGTTTGAAAAAGGAGGATGAGATATGCGGAAACTTAGTGGGACATTTGTCTGTGTGGCTTGTCAGTCCAGAAAAAACCCATGTCTCTGGGATGGCTCAGAACTCTGCGAGGACCCGGGCCGGCCGAAGTGGACGTGCGGTGATTTGTTTTGCGCTGCCAATGTCCGTCGGATTAGCGAGAAGTCACGACTCAAGTATTTAGCTGACAAGAGCATTGAAATAATCTTCGAGATGAACCTTCTGAATAGCGAGGTTGTGACTCTGCTGAAGCACTACCCCGGTGCCAGCCGTGTACAGCAGCTTACGCACTACTTCGTGAAAGTATACAAGATTCCACTCGAACATCCGCTCTCCCGGCTACTTTTAGCCAAAGAAGCATGGATGGAGAGTCGCATTTCCGAGCTGGTGCTCTAATGGCATAGCACGATACCACATCGTCAGACCGAGAGGTCGTCCCACTGGATACACTTCTCAGTCTGGCGACTTTTTGTTTTTGTCTATGTATACCAAAATCTCATCAAATCTTTTCTAATATTTATCCAATCCAAAGTTTTAAACTCATTCAGTAGTGCGGAGTACTATGCTCATAGATGAAATTACAATCACAGTAAAATCGGGAGACGGCGGCAGAGGCGGCGTTGCTTTTAATAATGTCATGATGAGCTTGGGACCGACCGGCGGGAATGGCGGACGAGGCGGCAGCATCTACTTTGAAGGTATTTCTGATTTGGGCGCTCTGGGCCAATTTAGATACAAAAAAGATAGTAAGGCAAAAGACGGCGCAAATGGCAAGGGGCAATTTAGCGATGGTCCGGACGCCGCGGATATTATCTTGCGAATTCCGGTAGGTACGGTGATTCATGTAATTGAAACAGGAGGAACAAAAGAAGTGTTGAAAATCGGCGAAAGAATCCTCATGGCTAAAGGCGGCCGCGGCGGCAAAGGAAACTATAAATTCCGCTCACCTAAAAATACGAGCCCCCGAGAGTTTCAAAATGGCCTCCCCGGCGAGCATGTTACTCTCGAGCTTGAACTTAAACTTATTGCCGATGTGGGCATTATTGGTTTGCCGAATGCGGGGAAATCGAGTTTGTTAAACGAGCTAACCAAAGCAAAAAGTAAAGTTGCCAATTACGCATTCACCACTCTCGAACCGCATCTCGGCGCGTACTATGAGCTTATTCTTGCGGATATTCCGGGGCTTATCGAAGGAGCTTCCAGCGGGAAGGGTTTGGGTACCAAGTTCTTACGGCATATTGAGCGCACAAAAATTTTATTTCATCTTATATCCGCAGAGTCCGCAGATCCGGTAAAAGATTACAAAGTCATCAGGAATGAGCTCGCGTTTTACAAGAAAGATCTCGTGGAAAAAACGGAGTACGTATTTCTCTCTAAGAGCGATATGATACCTTCTCTGGAAGTTAAGAAAAAAGTTGCCGAGCTGAAAAAAGTGTCCAAGAATATTCTCCCGCTTTCTATTCATGACTGGCAAAGTTTAGAAAAAGTGAAACAGATTTTAAATAAGATTAATGATGAAAAGTAATAAGCTTTGATTGACAAAATAGTTTGAGCATGATATACTTATCTACATCAATGCAGCGCTGATCCAGAGAAATGGATCGAGTCTCTATTTTCAACGTATTTGCTTGATATCTTATTAGCTCTTCTTTATATAGCTATATGCAAGAAGGAACAATTGCCCGTCTTACCGATAAGGGATTCGGGTTCATCAAGCGCGAGGGCGTGGAAAAAGATCTCTTTTTCCACTCTAACGAGCTTGTCGGCGTTACGTTCGACGAGCTTCGCGAAGGTGACAAAGTGACATTTGAAGTTGCCGACAGTCCGAAAGGACCGAACGCAGTCAAGGTCAGCAAAGTTGCCTAGGCAATAACGCCAAAGCATAAGCGCCCCTCCCATTAATTGGTGGATGGGGCGCTTTGCTTTAATGCGTGGTGTTGTACATAGCGCCAGTAGTATGTATAGTATACCTATGGCTAAAATATTTTTATCATTGATGGTTGCGGCTATGCCTTTGATAGCGGCCGCAAAGGTATCTGAAGCGCAACTTTTTGCGCAATTACAGATTTTGATCAACCAAATACGCCTTGTTGTGGATGATCTCGATAGGCGGGTGCAGGAAGTTGTTCAGGCGCATCGGTATGCTGGATTTGTCTCGCCGGCAGGGGAGGCATCTACGGTAGTTACTGGCTCGCGCGCCGCACCTCTCGCGAAGCTCACACTAAACGCAGCCGACGAGGATTTAAAATTATCTAGAGTTACGCTTACACTGGAGGCTTCAGAAGATAATAGCCAAAAAGGCCTTTCAAGTTGTCAACTATGGGATGGCGCCAAGAGCCTAACGACAGGTGTGAATCCTGTTCCTTCAAAACAGGATACCGGAAGCGTTGTGTTTCCGTTTAGCAATGAATTCATCCTTGCCAAAGGAACTTCCAAAACGCTTACGGTGGCGTGTGACATAACAAAAGAACCTCAAGGTTCTGCCGTTTATACCTGGCGGCTTGGTACGTCGTTCGGGAAAAAGATTACATTGATTCAGAGTGGGAGTTTTGTTCTTGAGCTTGACTCAACAACCCCCGCCGCGCGCGGTGTTAGTGGCGGGGCTCAAGGAGAGGTGACAACAGTATTTGATTTTTACGCGGCGGGTGAGGCAGTAGAACTCAAAACTCTGGCATTGCAGATTGATGGAAACCCGAAAGCTATTGCCGCCTACGAGCTTTGGGATGGCAATAGACAGATAGGGGGAGGCGCTTTATCCGGCGATACTATGTTTATGGCAGTATTGAGCGAACCGTTTGAGATTCCGAATGGCGCGTATAAATCACTTACCGTAAAAGTGAATCTTAAGCCGTTAGGTGTTGGAGGGCTGGTACATGCGGGAGATACCGTGGCAATAAATTTCAACGGAAACCAAGGCAACTTCAACCTTACATACGGTATTGGCGCATCTTCCGGCCGCGGCATTGTTCCTAGTATTTTTGCCGATACGGATGCGCCCGCGATGACTCTTCAGTGAAAGCTTAATAGTCGGTAAAGTAATTGATTTGCGCTTGCCCGCGCAGTGAAGTTATCAATTCCTGGATTTTCTGGCTGAATTTTTGCGCTTTCAGTTCATTTCGTATTTGTTCAGTGAATTCTGCTTCTTTGCCTGCAGGGATTTCTACTTTGAATTCTTTGATGTATTGACGTATCTCTTCGTCGGTAACTTGCAGCTGGTCGGCGATTAGTTTTTCGGCAGTTTGGCGAAGCGTGATCTGCGCCTCAAGGTCTTCCCGTGTAATCCCCTGGAGGCTTAGTACCGCCTCCAACGTGTTTCCTTGCGCAGATACTTGCCTTTCGATGCCTGCAATTTCTTTGTAGGTTTCTTCTTTGCTGACGCTGATACCGCGTTTCTTTGCTTCTCCCAAAACCAGTTTTTCTGCAATGAGAGAGTCAAGCGCGGTTTTTCCCGACTGCTTTTCAAGCATGCGCAGTACTTCTAACCTGCTTATCGACGTGCCGTTAACGGTGGCGGCAATGAATACGCCCCGAAAGTAATAGAGAAGTGCGACGATAAGCGCGATAATCAGTATCGTGACGATACGTTTTATCGGCAATCTTGGTTTTGCCGGCTGTTCATGAGAAGGCTGACTTTGCTGATATTGGCCCGTGGGCGGAGTGTTCTCTGGCGCCGGAGCGGGGTTGATATTCGTTTGTTCTTCATTCATGGTACTTTAGTATTAAGAGCTTATAATTTGCTAGTATACTACATTGTTTTTATCTTGCAAAGAGGATATATGTGCACAGAAGGGACGCATCAAAAAAGTTGACAACGCAGGATATGTGGTGGTACAATAGAACATGTCAAATTCGTACTGAAAGAAGAACTAGGTCGGGTTTAATCTTCAGTATAGTATTTGAGATTATTAGATTTAGTTCTTCAAACAAGTGGAACAAGGAACAATTGCGCGGCTTATGGACAAGGGCTACGGCTTTATCCATCGGGATGGCCAGGAGAAAGATTTGTTCTTTCATTCTACCGAGCTCCAGAACGTTGCTTTCAACGATCTGCGCGAAGGTGACAAAGTCACGTTCGACATGGGGCAGGGAATGAAAGGGCCGCAGGCGACAAACGTCAGCCGCGTAGAGTAAATTAGTTACTCTATAACAAAAACAAGCGTCCCCTCACGGGGGCGTTTTGTTATCGTTATCTAATGCGTGATTTTCCGGCATATCCTCGTTTTTTATTTAGATATATTTATCCGATTGATCTTGATAAGTATTTATGATTATGCTACTAAGATAAGTGAATACTGGCATATCAGAAAGGAGTTTTTTGTGGGTATAGAGAACGTTGTTATATTCTATGTACGAAGTAAGTATCAGGTCGTGGAAGCGTGTGAATGCAATACCGTGCTTCGAATTGGCGAGTACATGGTGTATGCTCACAGTGATGGAAAACCTATCGCACTAATGGACGAGATTCTCATAAAATGTCCAAATTGCGGCAAAGAAAACGAAGTTTCAATGCTGTGTGCGTCAGTGGAAGATGCCGAAAAGGCAGTAAAAGAGCTGAATTCCTGCATCACGCGCACTCCTTGAATCATTGGCTATTTTGCGGCTCCTTCTCAATTCCTTCAGACTGTGTTCTGGAGGATTTTTCTTTATTCAAGATTGTGAAACGTACCTTTCGTGTGTGATAATTAAAATATTATATTTCCATGAAAAGCAGTCCTTCCATACTTCCGGTGTTGCGCGTGTTTTGGGAACACGCACGCCGGTATAAACTTGCGGTGTTCCTCGCCGTTTTCTTTTCTATCGGCGTACATGTTGTTGAGATAATTATCCCGCTTTACTATAAGCGTTTTTTTGACATTCTTGCTATCGCGGGGAGCCCGTCATCGGATGCGTATAGACAGCTTCTTGCTATCCTTGGCAGTATAGCGATATTGTTTGGCGTTTCTTGGGTGTTTCGGCGGATAGATCAATTTGCTTCAAAATACCTACAACCACATATAATGGCAGATCTCATGCGGACGTCATTCGCGTATCTTGAAGGGCATTCTTACAAGTTCTTTTCCGACAGTTTTGCCGGTTCCCTTGTGCGGAGAGTCAATCGCATGGCCCGATCGTTTGAGCGCATCGCTGATCAGATCCAGTTTACCTATATCCCACTTGTGGTGACGATTGGGGGTATAAGTGTTGTGTTGTTTTTCCGGCACGCGCTTTTGGGTAGCATTTTTCTGGGTTGGGTTGTGGTTCTTGTAATTGTTCAATACGCGCTTGCCCGGTGGAAGTTGAAATACAACATTGCGCTTGCGGCAAAAGATTCCGAAACGACTGGCATACTTTCTGATTCTATAACCAACATAACTACGGTAAAAACGTTCACAGGAGAAGAATACGAAAATTCAATTTTTTACAATGTTACGGAAGAACTGCGTCGCTTGCGTTTTAAAACATGGAGTATTGATGAATATATCAATCTTACACAAGGCCTTCTTTTTATTGCCGTGGAACTTGGTCTTATATATGCAACTCTTCGATTGTGGCGGGAGGGTGTTGCTACCATCGGGGATTTTGCGCTTATCCAGGCGTATGTGATTCGCGCGTTTGACCACATGTGGCACTTTGGGCAGACGCTGCGTAAATCTTATGAAGATATCGCAGATGCCTATGAGATGGTAGAGATACTCGAAAAGCCGCATGGTATTACAGATAAGCCAAAGGCACGGAGGCTCTGCGTTACAAACGGCGCGATTGATTTTGCTGATGTTACGTTTAATTTTCAAGAAACACGGAGCGTACTTACAGATTTCAATCTTTCCATCGAGGGTGGGGAAAAAGTCGCGCTGGTGGGGCCGTCGGGCGCGGGGAAAACAACGGTTACAAAACTATTGTTCCGGTTTTATGACGTTACAAGCGGAAAGATACTTATTGACGGCAAGAATGTTGCCGATGTAACTCAAGAGAGCTTGCGTACGGCAGTCTCACTGGTGCCCCAGGAGCCAATTTTATTTCACCGCACGCTTATGGAAAATATCCACTACGGCCGCCGTGATGCAACCGACAAAGAAATTATGGAGGCAGCGCGCCAAGCCCACTGCGACGATTTTATCAGTAAGCTTCCCGCCCGATACGATACCTATGTTGGCGAGCGCGGCGTGAAATTATCGGGCGGCGAGCGGCAGCGCGTTGCCATTGCCCGCGCAATTTTACGTAACGCGCCGATTTTAGTGCTTGATGAGGCGACAAGCAGTCTTGATTCCGAGTCAGAAATGTTTATTCAGGATGGGCTCTCTGTGTTGATGGAAGGGCGCACGGTGATTGTTATTGCGCACCGGTTGAGCACTATTATGAAAATGGATAGGATCATTGTTATGGAAGAGGGAGACATAACGGCGATGGGTACGCATGAAGAATTGCTCCAGCAAGGAGGCACCTACAAAAAGCTTTGGGAGATACAGGCCGGCGGGTTTATTGGATAGGGTACTATACATGCTATAGTATCTATATATGGCATCGGCATATCTCTATGCGTTTTTGAGTGTTTTCTTGGTAAGTGGCATTTCACTTATCGGCGTCACGGCGCTGTCACTGGGCGCACGGAAGTTGCAGGGTGTTCTTTTTTTGTTTGTTGCGCTCGCGATTGGCGCGCTTTTGGGGGATGCGTTTATTCATCTGATTCCGGAAGCATTTGAGAAATATGAAAATCCGGTTACCGTATCACTTCTCATAATTGCGGGTATGCTGGTGTTTTTCTGGTTTGAAAAGTTATTGCACTGGCATCACGGGCATCACGGAGATATTGAGGAAATTGAGGGTGAGCACCACATAAAACCATTGGGCAAGCTGATATTGTGGTCAGACGGTCTGCATAATTTCCTTGACGGGCTTATTATCGGCGCGAGTTATCTTGTAAATACCCAAGTCGGCATTGCAACAACTCTTGCTGTCATTCTTCACGAGATTCCGCAAGAAATCGGTGATTTTGGAGTTTTGTTACACGCCGGTTATACGCAAAAAAAAGCGTTATGGTACAATTTTATTTCCGCGCTTATGGCTTTTGGGGGAGTGCTTGTGATTGTTGTGGTCGGCCAATCCATAGAGTACGTAATCGGCCTTGTGATTCCGTTTGCCGCGGGAACTTTTATTTATATCGCGGCGGCAGATCTTGTGCCGGAGCTTCACAAACAGCGAGGTTCCAGCACGGTGCTGGAATTTGTCGCAATTCTTTTGGGAGTGGGGGTAATGTATCTTCTTTTATTTCTAGAATAAATGGAACTCATTCAGTGCTCAAATGCAGACAAAGCTCGCACATACGCGCTCACGGCGTTACAGAATCTATTGTTTGAGAAAAAGCGGGCTGGCGTTCCTGTGTTGTTGCTTCTTTCGGGCGGATCGGCGTTTTCAATTTTAGAAAATATATCTCACAATGTTTTTGGCCCGCACATGACTATTGGAGTTCTTGATGAACGATACAGTACGGATGAGAATATAAATAATTTTTCGCAGCTCATGAAAACGGATTTTTACTGTGCTGCACGGAACACCGGAGCTGCTTGTGTTGATACGCGCGTTGCGAATGAGGAGACGCAGGATACCTTGGCAAAGCGCATGGAGCATGCTTTGCATGAGTGGGTAGAAACGCACAGTGAAGGAGTTGTCGCGGCAACAATGGGTATCGGAGCGGATGGACACACAGCCGGCATAATGCCGTTTGCCGAAAATGTTGACATATTCCATGAGCTGTTTGAAGACGAAGAAAAGTGGGTAGTGTCATACGACGCAGGCACGAAAAATTCCTACCCCCTGCGCGTAACGGTAACGTTGCCGTTTCTTCGCAACTATATAGATTATGCGGTTGTGTATGCTGTGGGTGAAGAAAAAAAGAACGCGCTTTTGCGCGTGCTGGCAGAGAAAGGAAGTTTTGCCGAAACTCCCGCTCGCATATTTCGCGATATGAAAAACGTGCAACTTTTTACTGAAAGATGATTCCTAAAAAAGTAGACGGTCGTCTAAATTTTTAGGAATAAGTTTTTGTTTACAATAAAAGAAAAGCTGCCCGTAGACAGCTTGAGGAGGGGGAGTGCAGGAAAGGAGGGAAACCTGCACTCCCGGGCACACGGAAACCAAGAGTGGAGGTTGGAATCCGTATCTATCAAAAGTGTATCACGAGCATAAGTAACTGTCAAGAGGGTGTCAAACTGGGCTATCCACAATCCCGCTTACTTACGTTGGTAGCCTTGTGACTAGCCAAGCTCTACACACGCCGAAGGCGTTGTGGATAGCTTGGCTTGGCACAGGTGTACCTCGATTAACAAAGTTTCTAGGAAACTACGACGAGATATGCCAAGCCGAGCTACTCACAACTTCGCTACGCTCGTGTGCGAAGCTCGGCTAGTCACATTCGTGGTTTCTCGCAGAGAGTGTGAGTGGTTACGTGCCGACCACTTGACCGCAAGGTATTTTTTCGCTACATTATATAGACATTCATCTATATGATCCCGTTAGAAGCCGCGATCGCTTCGCGGGTCAAATAGACACATACTAGCAACTAACAGGATTACGAGTTCATGTATATATTCTGCAGACTACGCCTGATCGCGCTCTGCTTCTAACGGGATGAATATAGGCGAAATAGACAGATCAAAATATGATAGATCCGATAAGGCGCAGGAGCGATACCGCGCTGGTTTTGGCGTTACCGAAGATGTAGTGCGGGAAATTTCCCGGCAGAAAGGCGAGCCAGCCTGGATGCTCAACAAGCGTCTGGGCGCATATGCACTTTTTTCAAAAACACCTATTCCAACGTGGGGTCCGGATCTTTCCGGCCTTCATCTGGATGAAATTACCTACTTTGTGCGTCCTGATGCGGCAGAAGCAAAATCATGGGAAGAGGTGCCGGCTGAAATTCGCCGCACGTTTGATCGCTTAGGTATTCCTGAAGCGGAGAAAAATGCTCTTGGAGGCGTAGGCGCGCAGTATGATTCCGATATCGTGTATCACAATATAAAAGAGGAGTGGGAGAGGCAGGGTGTTGTTTTTGAAAACATGGATACCGCCGTACAAAAATATCCAGAGCTTGTGATGCGGTATTTTATGACGCGCTGCGTACCCATCAACGACCATAAGTTTGCCATGCTGCACGCGGCGGTATGGTCGGGCGGCACGTTTATTTATGTTCCCTCCGGCGTGAAAGTTACGCTCCCGTTGCAGGCGTATTTTCGTATGAATGCCGAGCGCGGGGGGCAGTTTGAGCACACACTGATCATTGCTGACAAGAATTCTGAAGTTTCTTATATTGAAGGGTGCTCCGCGCCGCGCTATATGACGAGCGCGTTGCATGCCGGGTGTGTGGAGATTTTTGTGGGCGAGGGAGCGATTGTGCGGTATTCAAGCATTGAGAACTGGAGCTTGAATACCTATAACCTCAATACAAAGCGCGCGATTGTGGAAAAAAACGCTACCATCGAATGGATTAACGGAAATATGGGATCTGGTACTACTATGCTCTATCCCGCGAGTATTTTGGTAGGTGAGGGGGCTCGCTCGGAAAGTCTTGGTATCGCGGTTGCGGGTCCCGGACAGCATCAAGATACCGGATCAAAAGTTGTTCATGTCTCACCGCGAACATCATCTGTTATTCGCGCAAAAAGTATTTCGCGCGGCGGCGGCGTCGCGTCATACCGCGGGCTGGTGCGTGTAGGGAGGCGCGCGGACAATACGTCTTCAAGCGTGGTGTGCGATGCGCTTATTCTTGATGGGGAATCACAGTCGCATACGTATCCGTTTATCAAGGCCGAAAACAGTGATTCAGACATACTACATGAGGCGCGTACGGGACGTATTGGGGATGACGAACTGTTTTATGTGATGAGCCGCGGATTTTCCCCAGAGGCTGCGTTGAAACTTATCGTAGGCGGTTTTGTGGAAGAGGTATCAAAAAAACTGCCGCTTGAATACGCGGTAGAGTTTAATCGTCTTATTGAACTCCAGATGGAGGGCGCAGTTGGGTAGAAATACCATCAATCTGAAATTAATCATGTCTCACATCGGAACATCAATTTTCAATAACGAACCGCGCATACGCGCCTTATATGCAGCGCTTGAACATGCGCCTGTTTCTATTCGCATACCGCCGGGCGCGCGTGATTACATTATTGATATAGAAAAAGTTATTCCGCGCGGGGAGGCGGGCGTGAACATATCCATTGATGCCGGGAGCGGCAGTTCCGCTCGCATCATGGTGCGGCCGGATTCGCTGCCGCATTCATGCTCAATTGACTTTACCCTAGCCGAAGGAGCAGAAATACTATATGAGGCGGAACATCTGGTGTGTGCGCCGGCATTACTGCTGGTAACGGCGCAGGTACATGCCAATGCCAAATATGTTGTGCAGGAACGCGTAACGGCGCATGCATTCTTTTATTCGCGATATAAAGTTGCATTGAGTGGTGAAGGGGCACTGTTTACGGATGAAATGAGATACAGCGGAGCATCTGCTGCCGTGCTCGATATGGAACGCGCCGTACATCACAGAGCTGGGCAGACACTATCACACATGAACGCGCGCGGTGTCGCGAGGGATGAAGCAAAGGTACTGTGGCGCGGCAAAGTTCGCGTGGAAAAACAGGCAAAAAAATCTTCTGCATTCCAGCGGCACGACGCAATACTTGCGGGCGCAGGCGCGCATATAGACGCAGCGCCGTATCTTGAAATTTTTACGCACGATGTTTCCTGCAAGCACAGCGCATCGGTTACGCGCATTCCTCCGGAAAACCTGTTTTATCTGGCAAGTCGCGGCGTGCCGTTTGCGGACGCACACCGCATGCTAACGGAAGGGTTTTTAAGCCTATCTCACCATGCGTCCTGATATAAAAACTGATTTCCCGCTATTTCAAGCGCAATCCGATCAAAAGCCGCTGGTGTTTCTTGATAATGCGGCCGCAAGCCAGATGCCCAAGCACGTGCTGGATGCGATTACGGAATATTACACTTCGTATAAAGCGAATGTGCATAGTGGCATATACACTATCGGCAGGCGCGCTGTAGAGGCGTACGAAAACTCGCGCGCTGTGGTTGCGCGGTTTATCGGGGCACAGGCATCGGAAATTATTTTTACCAGCGGCACGACCGCGTCATTGAATATGCTTATGCGGATGCTGGAAGATACCGTGAATGAAGGAGATGAAGTTATTGTCTCAGGTATGGAGCATCACAGCAACTTCATTCCTTGGCAGGAACTTTGTAAAAAGCGCGGCGCTCGGTTTACGGTATTGCCACTTCTGCCTGACGGAACGCTTTCTCTTGATATAGTACGTTCTACGTTTTCCGACAAGACTAAAATTATTGCGATAACGCATGTGTCGCATGTAACAGGCACGGTGAATGATGTAAAAGAAATATGCCGCATTGCGCGGGAGAAGGGCGCCTATTCTATAATTGATGGGGCCCAAAGCGCCCCTCATATGCGGGTGGATGTACGAGAAATGGGCTGCGATTTTTTTGCGTTTTCAGGACAAAAGATGCTGGGACCCACGGGAATTGGGGTATTGTTCGGCAAAAAAGAGTGTCTGGAGAAGTTGGAGCCATCAGGGTTTGGCGGAGGCATGATACGTACGGTCAAGAGCGATATTTCAACATGGGCCGACGCGCCCGCGAAGTTCGAAGCCGGCACGCCGCATATTGCGGGCGCCATCGGACTTGCCGAAGCTATTCGGTATATCGAGAATGTCGGTGGCGTTGATGAGATTCATGCGCATGAATGTATGCTCGCGGCACAAGCGCGTGAGATGCTTGGCAGCATTTCAGAAGTTACGCTCTATGGGCCGAAAGATAGTATACATACGGCAGGAATAGTTTCGTTTACCCTAAATGGTGTTCATCCGCATGACGTCGCGGAGGTATTAGCTCGCGAAAATATAGCCGTTCGCGCGGGGCACCATTGCGCACTTCCGCTTATGGCGCATTTCGGCATTCCTGGCACCGTGCGGGCAAGTTTTTATCTATATAACACGAAGGAGGATGTCAGAAGGTTGGTAGAGGGAGTACAACAGGTAATTTCTCTATTTCATGGATGATTTATACAAAGAGCATATCTTGAATCATTACCGAAACCCGCGCAACAAGTATGCGCTTGTTGGCGCTGATTTGGTTGGAAATGAGACTAATACGCTGTGCGGGGATGAAATTACCATGTATGCGCATATTGATGCCGGTGGAATAATAACGGCGATGTCATTTGTGGGAGAGGGCTGTGCTATAAGCCAGGCGGCCGCGTCGCTGTTTACGGACTTTGCAAAAGGAAAACGTGCGGATGAGATACGAAATGTGACGCAGCAGGACATGGAACAGTTGCTCGGTATTCCGGTGAGTATTATTCGCGCGCGCTGTGCGGTACTTGCGGTGCAAGCGTTTCGCAACGGCTTTAATAAAAACTTGTGTTAGAATTACAAAATATACAGGTATCCGTAAATGACGCGGAGGTAGTACACAACGTTTCCATTTTGATACCGAACGGGAAGGTTGCAGCACTCATGGGCCCGAACGGATCCGGTAAAAGTTCGTTGGTGAACGCAGTGATGGGTCACCCGCGCTACCATCTTACTCAAGGATATGTGGTTCTTGATGGGGAAGATATTACCAATGTGTCGACCGATGAGAAAGCAAAAAAGGGGATTTTCCTTTCACTTCAGAACCCGCCGGCAATTCCGGGCATTACCGTATCTTCGTTTTTACGGAACGCTGTACAAGCATGGACCGGAAAAAATATTCCTGTTATGGAATTCAAATCCCTCCTTGAGCAAGAAATGCAAAAGATTGGCATGGAACGCGAATTTGCCTCACGCTATGTGCATGAAGGGTTTTCTGGCGGCGAGAAAAAGCGTCTGGAAGCGCTGCAGCTTATATTACTTAAGCCGAAATACGCTCTGCTTGATGAGACAGATTCCGGTCTTGACGTTGATGCGCTCAAAATAATTGCCCGGAACATACAGCGCGTGTCTGCCGAAATGGGCATTTTGCTTATTACGCATTATACGCGCATATTGCAATATCTCGTGCCGGACGAAGTATACATAATGCGCGAGGGGCGTATTGTGCAGCGTGGTGGAAAAGAACTTGCGGATAAAATTGAGAAACAAGGATATATGGTATGAAAAATGAAATTCAAAAAGCATTAAAAACAGTATTTGATCCCGAGCTTGGTATAGACATCGTAACCCTCGGGCTTATTTATGATGTGCAGGTTTCGGAAGTGGGCGATGTGTATATTAAAATGACACATACTACGCCGTTATGTCCGTATGGCAATGAGATTACAAAAAAAGTAAAAGATGCGATTTACCAACACACGCATCCCAAATCGCTCAAAATTGAAATAACCTTCGATCCGCCCTGGCAGCCTACGCCGGAGCTTCGCGAGATGCTGGGAGTTTAACTAACTGACTAGACACTCGGTGTCTAGTCAGTTTCCAGACAGTTGGTGGTTCTGCAAGACAGGACCACTTTTTCTTTTCTTTGTATGCATGTGTTAGACTTAGGTATATGAAAATTTCAAAAAACTTGCCGCAGTTTGAGGGGGAGAAGGTATTGCTGGTTGTAACAGGTCGGCAGGAAGCTGATTTTTTCCGCGCGGGAGATGGTGTCATAGAAAAGGTTGCTGGCTTTATGGTAGAAAAGCCGCAGTATTCGGATCGCAAGGGGTATGTGAAGAGGCGTGGTCATGGAGCTACACTTGCGGCGGGCGCCGTGTATGAAAACCAGAAAGAAAAAATATTGCAGGATTTCCAGCGCGAGTTTCGAAAAGTATTGAAGAATATTCTTATTACACCACCCGATCATATCTACATTTTTACGCCTGCATATCTTGCCGCCGAGATTTCTGGTATGTTTCCAAAACGCATTGCGGATACTATAAAAAAAGTAATCCGTGGGAACCTTTATGGCAGGCACCCGTTTGAGTTTCTTGAAAAAATGAAAGTAGAATAAATGACGTATCGGTACAAAAAACAATTCGCGGCATTCAGTTTTTTTCTCTTATTTGTGGCCGCGTGGGGTTTGTTGGTCTATCAGTTTCCGCCACAGGGAATAGTTGAAACACTGGGGATTAGGAATGGATATCTTGTTGCGTTTATTGCCGGTTTTTTAGGCGGCATCTCAACATTTACATCTATACCTTACACAATTGTTGTGGTAACGCTTGGCGTGGGGGGTCTTCATCCCGTATGGCTTGGCGTTTTAGCGGCGCTTGGCCTTTTTTTTGGAGATAGCACATCGTATGTGTTGGGATATTATGGGCATCATGTAGTGCCGAATGGTTTGCAGGGAAGGTTTTTGCGCTTACGTATGTGGTTGTTGGCTCGCAAGCGCGCATGGGTTGTGCCAATTTTTATTTTTCTTTACGGGGCGTTTTTCCCGTTTTCCAATGATCTTGTCGTTATATCGTTAGGACTTGTTCGCTATCCATTTTGGCGCGTGATGATACCGCTCGGTCTCGGTAGTATTATCTATAATACCCTTTTGGCATATCTGGGGGCGTACAGCGCGGGGTATTTTTTGTAACTATAGTGCGTTGTTTTGTAGAACAAAATCCCCCTCTGATGAGAAGGGGTGTGGTGGTTACTTTTTGTGTGTCAGCTTCTTTTGAAGAAACGATTCCTTTGCAGCGGTTCGTTCGGATTCGCCTCTACGCGCCAACGGGTATTCATTCATGTCTATCCGCATGAATTGGGCAAGCAGGGGCGCTTTTTTTGCAAAGAGACGGTATTTTTCCTGTTCAATATGACGATAGTCAGGGTGTCCCTGCGAACCGGTGCGGAGTTCTGTTTCCCAAAACAAAGAAGCAAGATTTTGTTTTTGGTAAAACCGGATTCTATACGCAAGCGGAACAATGTATTGCGCGAGCAACGTGCTTTCCGATTCCAGTTTTTTGAACAATGGGACAATTGAATCAAGCGCTTTTCGGTAGGGACGTTCCATGCCAGCCTCTATTATTTCCGGCGAGACGCTATACTTGTGGTAGATGGTAAATGTTTGACGGTCTTGCGTGAGCATACGATGCCGGTGAAGGTCGCGATACGCTCCTATGTCCATGAGTATCTCAAAACGAACGTCCGCGTTTTCAAGCGCGCGCCCCGGTTTGTACCAGCGTTCTTTTCGTTCACGAAAGAAGGAGTCGAGGATTTCCTTTTTTTGCTCGATACCCATCTTTCGGACAAGCAAAGTAATGTCGTTCCAGCTGCGATGCGTGCCGGGCAGTGAATAAAGTATACCGGCAATAACGTGTTCTGTTGCGTGCTTGTCGTATTCTACCAAGTGAACTTCCGGTTTTGATACGGATTCATACAGAGACAATTCACTTTGTAGGCGTTTGGGAAGTTCGCGTTCGGTATCGCGCGCGCAATGCGCGAGATATTCTTGATAATGACGGGATTTTTCATCCTCCGTGCGCAGCAGCAGAGAAGGGATTTCCGTATCAAGCTCTTCTTTCGAAGTTTCCGCGAGCCATCGGAATTCGCCAAGCTCATGCGCGCGCAGGCGATTGATGAGGTACTCGTACGCGGCGGCGTTTCCGCGAAACGCTACCTGGCCGACTGTTGCCATCGGAAGAAGGCCGCGCAATGTGTCAAACGCTTTTTTCTCAAGCACGCCCTCCTTTTCATCGTACTTGTGTTTGAGCCATTCAACAAATTGCGGTACCAGTATGTTGTATGTATCAAACAATCCATCAAGTGCTTTGGTGTATTCCGTAAGAAGATTCATGCGTCGAAGATCGGGTATAGGCGTATAGTACAAATACCTTCCACTCACTTTTTTCCCGAAGTTAACGTAGCGCGTTGATTTTTCAATGGGTTCAAGTCCGATACGCTGGTCCTCAATGAATTTCATTGCTACTTGCGAGATGCCCCAGTACACAATATGCGCGCCGGTGTTTTGCGCAATAGAGTCGTCGCCATAGAGAGAAAGCCATTTGATATAGAATCCTTGCGCGCGCTGGTTGTTGAGAATATTTTTGAAGCCATGCTCGGTGAGAAAATCAACAACGCGGTTGAGTTCTTTCGCAAGCGCTTTGTCGTCGCCGTCAACAATGGGGTAGATATATTCATTCAGAAAAACGCGTAGCAGCGATTCTTTTGCGCGGCTTGCGCGCGAGCACAGCGCTCCCACAATTTCCGGTGGAATGCTGTGAAGCACATGCACCAGGCCGTCAATGTTGGTGGCAAACGGCGTTAAGTACTTTCGATCGCGTGGGGACCATTGCTCGGGTTTGAATGATGGAGCGTATAATGATACTTTTTTGAGCCTCATGGCATTGCCTCCTTTTTTATTTGCAGAAATTCGTCGAGGTATTTTTTAACGTTTTTCCATACTACATCAAGAGGTTGTTCTGCGTCCACAATGCGCCAATGGACGGGATCATTCTTTGCTTGCGCAAGAAAACCGTACCGCACGCGATGGTGGAAGTCCAATGTTTCAGCATCAAATCGGCTGGTTGCTTCTTCGCGTGAAAGAACGGCTGCGGGGTCGGCATCAAGCAGGATGATGAGATTAGGCCACATGCCGTACCGTGCGGCTGCACTTTTCTTTTTGATAAGCTCAAGATCGATCCCGCGTGCGTACCCTTGGTATGCTATCGTGGAAGGTTCAAAACGGTCGCACAGCACAATGGTACCGTTTTCGAGCGCCGGAGCAATTATATTGTTTATATGCAAAGCGCGGTCTCGGCAAAAATAGTCTAATTCTTCTTCGGGTGTGAGTGTTCCTTTTTTATCCAGTAATTTTTCTCGCAGAGCCGGATCTCCGCCCCCGGGTTCGTGGGTGAGTACGACAGAATAGTATTTTTCTTCCAGAAACTGTTTTGCGCGCTTGAGCTGGGTGGTTTTTCCTACCTTTTCACCGCCTTCAAAGACAATAAATATGCCACGTTTCATATGACCTCCATTGTAAAGCGTTTAGAAGGAGTTTACCATTTATGGTATGAAAATTCAGATAAAACGAATCGATAAAACCTTGCCGCTTCCGGAATATAAAACAAAGGGTGCGGCGGCCTTTGACCTATACGCGCGGGAGACTTTGGCTATTAAACCGCAATCTTTGGGATACATACCCACGAATTTGGTGGTAAAAACTCCGCCCGGGTATGTGCTTATTATGGCCGCGCGCTCTAGTACGCCAAAGCGCGGCTTAATTATTCCGCACGGTATCGGTATTGTGGATGCTGATTTTTGCGGCGACGATGATGAGCTTTTATGCCAAGTGTATAATATTACAAAAAAATCTGTTGCGGTTACGCGCGGCGAGCGGATTGGGCAGGCGATGTTCGTAAAATTTGGAAAAGTATCACAATGGAAAGAGCAAAAACAAATGAATAAAAAAAGCCGGGGCGGGTTTGGGTCAACAGGTATTGCATAATTGTTCTCGATATGCAACTATGAGGGAAAACCTGTCGTGTGTACAGAAAGGAGTACCAAATGGAAAAAGAAGCTACCTCAGTGTTTACCTCAATGCAAATCCGGGAACGGGTTTCAACCCTGGTCCAGCTCATACATGATGCTAAGGGTGAGCTAGAGAAGCTACGGAAGCAATGCAGTCATGGCGTTCAACGGAAAATTTGGAGAAAGTTGAGTACCGATCGCTACCAGTTTAAAGTGGTGGGGTATCGTTGTGTCGATTGTACCAGAAACTTTGGTAAGCGGAGAGAAGGAGAGCGGTGTGCAGTTTGTGATGGTAATGAAAAACTTGTCGGGTACATTCCAGGTCAAGGTGGCGGCGAACACGTGTATAGATGTGAGGATTGTGGAAGGAGTTCTACTTCAGATGAGTATGGCGTTTACCCGCGTAGTATCCCCGAGCATGATTTTATGGAAGAATGAAAGAAGGAGGCCGTATGGAAAGAAAAGTCGTCACGACTATTGGGTGGAAGTTTAGCGGAGTTGATAGCATACATCACACATACTTGGCGGTTTACGGTTTAATGATTAGGCAGGTGGTGTCCGAGAAAACAGGAGAACTGTACTTCTGGGTGCAGGAAGTTGATGATGGTCAAAACATGCCCAACGAACGTTCAATGGAAACGGTCAGGGGTATGGTCCGCAACCTTAGAAAGCAGGTTGAAAGCGGAACGTTTTTATCACTTGAGAAATCTCAAGCCATCAGTGAGGATCCTTTCAAATTGACCTTTGAAATTCCAGATGGAGTACATTTTATTGATCATGCCGTGACCCTAAGCAACCTCATCTTTCAGATATTTGATTTGAAAATAATGAGTCATAACCTTGACCAAGTGAGGATCACAAACGAAGTGTTCGTTCGAGAATCTTCCGGTGCAGAATTTGTGGAAGAGACAAAGCTTTTGCAACAACAATTGAATCGAGCTCTCGAGCGAATAAGGCGATGAAGGCTTGTAGAATTTTTTGCTATAAGACCTCTTTTTTGAGAGGTTCTTTTTTTACGTTCAGCCGATATCCCGCGTTTGCGAGAATTCCTCCTTTACGTGTGAGAAGGTCGAACAGCTCTTGGAAAAAATCGGCCCAGTCGATATCGTGGCTGTGCAGTTCTATATTTTTTTGTTTTGCGAGCATGCTTAAATGATCTTTACCCAAGGAATTGTCATATTTTCCGACATAATCAATTCGCCGAATGCCTTCCTGTGCAAGGTCTTTTGCGCAATCGAGACACGGGGTCGCGATGACAATTGCTTGTCCCCCTTGGATATCCTTGCGGTCAGTGTTTGTAATGGCATTGACCTCGCCGTGCCGGGTACGTATGCAGTGGTTGTTGTCCAAGAGATGCCCCACTTCATCGCAATGCTCAAGTCCGCTTACGGAGCCGTTGTATCCAAAACCGCGGAGGCGTTTGTTGTTGATGATACCGCACGCGGTGCGTAGGCGGTCGCAGGTGCCGAGTGCTGAATGAAGTGCTACAGATCCCAGAAATATCTTAAAACGGAGGTCGTCTCGGGAAAGAGGCTTGTGGCGGCTGTTTAGTAGTTTTTTCTTCATAAGGTAACTTTATCTTGGTGGTTAATTTAAGACAATAGGATGTTAAACACCCGGTGTTTAACATATCTCCTTGATATAAGTATTTTATGCTTTTACTATAACTCTAATCGTGATATATTTTATATGTGGAACACTCAATACATGTTAAACACCGGGTGTTTAACAGATATGTATGAAAAATGAAGTTAAACATGATACACCGACAACATTCGTAATTTTTGGCGCAACGGGGGATCTCGCGCGACGCAAACTTCTCCCCGCGCTTTTTGACCTATCGCGCAAACACATGCTCCCGCGATCGTTCCGCCTTATTGGTTTTGCAAAAACATCCCGCACACATGAAGAATTTCAGGCATTTGTACGCGATTCGCTTGAGAACGTGTATGCGGGAGAAGATATTGCTGATGATTGTGATGCGTTTCTCGCGAGCGCCCGATACCGGCAAGGTGAGTTTGAGGATGCTGCTTCGTACGAGCGTCTGGCGGAACTTTTGATAGAAATAGATGAACGCGATATTGGCGCCTGTTCCAATAAGCTTTTTTATCTTGCCGTCTCGCCTGGGTTTTATAAAACTATTTTTCAAAACCTTGCCGATTCTGGCCTTACGATTCCTTGCGGGGGAGAGAGGGTCTTGCCCTCCGGAGCCTTGGCGAAGGATGGGTGGACACGCCTTTTGGTAGAAAAACCATTTGGAAAGGACCTGGCTATGTCTGAAGAGTTGGAACGCATGCTGGCTCTGCTTTTTAAGGATGAGCAGATATTCCGCATTGACCATTATTTGGCTAAGGAAACAGTGCAAAATATTCTTGCGTTTCGGTTTTCCAATATTCTCTTTGAACCGTTGTGGTCGCGTGAGTTTATTGAACGCGTGGAAATATCTTTGTTTGAAGAAATTGGCGTCGAAGGCCGCGGAATGTTTTACGACAGCGTGGGAGCGTTGCGCGACGTCGGCCAAAATCACTTGCTCCAAATGCTTGCGCTTATAGCCATGGACGATCCAAAGGAAATGGAAGCGCCCCGTATCCGTACGGCGCGCACCCAGGCGCTTGGGGCGTTGCGTATGGTGAGCGCCGACGATGTGGATGTGCGCGCGCGGCGCGGGCAGTATGAAGGATTTATGCGAGAAGAAGGAGTGCGCGCCGGTTCAACTACCGAGACATCGTTTCGGGTTGTTGCCTATGTGGACAACGAACGGTGGCGCGGTGTGCCATTTATTTTGGAAGCTGCGAAAAAACACTCCGAAAAAAAAACCGAAATCAACATCTATTTCAAATATACCGAGCGGTGTTTATGCCCGCCTGAAGCGGAGCATCATCACCAGAACGTGCTGACCTTCCGTATTCAGCCGGATGAGGCGATATCCGTGGTATTTTGGGCAAAAAAACCGGGGTTTGCTACCGAACTTGAGCCAAAGCGTTTATCGTTTTCCTACAAAGAATCTTTTGAAAAAGAGCGTATCCCGGATGCGTACGAGCGCGTGCTGTATGATTGCATTCGCGGTGATCAGACGTTGTTTGCGAGTACCGAAGAAGTGCAGGCGGCGTGGAAATTTACAATGTCTGTTTTAGAAAATTGGAATAGTGTAGAATTAAAAAAGGATTAGTTTTTGTATTATAGACATGAAATTAGGATATATCGGTTTAGGAAAAATGGGGCTCAATATGGTGGAGCGGCTTGTGGAACGGCGGCATGAGGTTGTTGTGTTTGATCAGGATGATGCCGCTATGCAGCAGGCCGCTTGGAAAGGTGCTGCCAAAGCGCAGAGTATATGGAACTTAGTTGATTCACTCGAGCGTCCGCGGTTGATTTGGCTTATGGTGCCGCATAAAGCGGTGGACGCTGTGTTAAAAGACCTTGTGCCGCGGCTGCACGATGGTGATACTATTATTGATGGCGGCAATTCGTTTTATAAAGACTCCGAGCGCAGGCATAAAGAATTTGCCGCGCGCGATATTTACTTTCTGGACGCGGGAGTATCGGGGGGGCCGCAGGGCGCCCGGGAGGGGGCGTGTGTTATGGTTGGCGGGGATGAGAAAATTTTTAAGAAATACGAGACGCTGTTTAAGGACATAGCGGTAGAAAATGGTTATGCACATGTGGGAAAATCCGGGGCGGGGCATTTTGTAAAAATGGTGCATAATGGCATTGAGTATGGCATGATGCAATCGCTCGCGGAGGGTTTTGCGGTATTGAAGAACGCGCCGTATCCACTGAACCTTTCGGAAGTTGCCCGTCTCTACAATGAAAGAAGTGTGATTGAATCGCGATTAGTGGGTTGGCTCAAAGAAGCATACGAGAAGCATGGAGAAGAGTTAGACGCCGTTTCAGGGTCAGTTGGGCAAACCGGGGAAGGTATGTGGACGGCCGAAACCGCAAAAGAATTTGGCATCTCTGTTCCCGTGATAGAAACTTCTGTGGAATTCAGAAAACAATCAGAGACAAATCCTAGTTATATAGGCAAGATACTTTCGGCATTGCGGAACACATTTGGCGGACATGATGTTGTAAATTTATGATGCAACAAACGATTCGGGATTTTCCGAAACAGTTTTTGTTTGAACTGGTGGTGGAGCGCGCGGAACAACTGCAGAAAAAACCTGCGGTTATTGTTTCCGGCATGGGTGGGTCGCATTTGGCGGCGGATCTTTTGAAAAGCGTATATACAGACGTGCGTCTTGTTCTGCATTCTGATTATGGTTTGCCGCCGATGCGTGAAGAAGATTTGCAAAAGTGCTTGTTTATCGCGAGTTCGTATTCGGGAAATACGGAAGAAATTCTGGATGGGTTGGAAGAGGCAAGGAAGAAAGGAATGGCTACGGCAGCTATATCGGTGGGTGGTTCTCTTGAAAAGATGGCTCGGGAGTATGATGTGCCGTTTGTAAAACTTCCCGATACAGGTATTCAACCGCGTTCCGCCCTTGGATTTAGTTTGCTCGCGTTGATGAAGGTGATGGGTTTGGAGCAAGAGCTACAGGAAGTGCGCCGTCTTTCCGACATATTGCACGCGGATGAACTTGAGCCACAGGGAAAACGATTAGCCCAAGAGCTTCACGGTCGCATTCCGGCCATATACACATCGCGGCGCAATGAAGCAGTCGCGTACAACTGGAAAATAAAATGCAATGAAACAGGGAAAATCCCCGCGTTTTATAACGTGTTTCCGGAATTAAACCACAACGAAATGACGGGCTACGACGTTGTGGAAAAAACGCGTGACCTCTCACGGCAGTTTCATTTTATATTTTTGCGCGATACGGAAGATGATCCGCGCATTCAGAAACGGATGGATGTTTGTAAGGAGCTTTACATGCAACGCGGCTTGCCTGTGATGGAAGTTCCGCTAGGAGGTACTACTCGTTGGGAGCGGATTTTCAATTCTTTGCTTGTTGCTGATTGGTTTTCATTTCACACAGGCGCATCATATGGTGCGGAAACGGAGCAAGTTCCCATGGTTGAGGAGTTTAAAAAACTTATTAACAATAGATGATCTTTATGGATTTTGATATTTATGTTGCCATAACTTTAGGAAGTGTTGGTTTCCTTATCATACTCGGAATATATAATGTTGTTCGTTATAAATTGTATCGGGCGTTGATGTACTCTGTAGGTGGTTTTGTGGCGGGTGTTCTTATAGGGTTATTTTTTGCGGGTTATTTATTATCAGGGTTCGGATTACCACCAAGTTTAGGGTTGGGTGGGGCTCTCTTTTTAATTCTTTTAGCTCCAATACCTATTGCTCTTGGTCTTATATGTGCAGTAGTAGGCGCTTTCATTGGAAGAAGAATTGATAAGTAAAATAAGAGGTGATATCATGTTTCTCCTTTTTGATATAGGCGGCACCAATATGAGAATTGCGGTCTCAGAGGGCGGCAAGGAAATTGATGCATCAAAATCAGTATTGACTCCGCAGGATTTTGTAGAAGGAATGCGGATATGCGAGAAAATTGCAAAGGAATTGGTGGGAGAAGAACACATAGAGGCGATAGCGGGCGGCATAGCTGGTACGCTGGATAAGGAACATATGGTTCTTTTGCGTTCTCCGCATATGCCCGGGTGGGTTGAAAAACCTTTGAAAAAAGAGCTCGGAGAAATGTTTGGAGTTCCTGTATATCTTGAAAACGACGCGGCACTCGCGGGATTGGGGGAGGCTTCCATGGGGGCCGCCCGCGGGTATGACATAGCCGCATACATAACAGTGAGCACGGGGGTTGGTGGTGTTCGCATTGTGGATGGCGCCATTGACCGCAATGCAATGGGGTTTGAGATAGGACATCAGGTTATAAATTATGACGACAAAGCCCGTACTCTTGAGGAATGTGTGTCGGGGTCGGGGTTTTTGCGGCGTTTTGGGAAATTGCCGCAGGACATAGCGGATCAAGCCGTGTGGGAGGAAGCGGCACGATTGCTTGCGGTTGGGCTTCATAACACTATTCTTCATTGGTCTCCTGAAGTACTAGTGCTTGGCGGGCCGTTGATACTTCAATCCCCATTTCCGTTTGATGTTTTTTCAAAGCATTTCAACGAAAGCGTCTATTCTGTGCTTGCTTGTGTTCCCGAAATCAAAAAAGTGGAATTGGGGGAGAAAAGCGGATTATACGGAGCGTTGGCGTTTTTATACCTGAAGCATGGAACCTGAAACTTGAAACAAAATACATGGAGTATTATGATAATCAAAAAGGGTATACATTTCATGTTTCAAGTTACAAGATTAATGTTTCAAGAGAATTATGGACACACAAATTAAAAATCGGGTTGGGTATGCAGTTGTATTTGCCCTTGTGATGACAAGTGTTGCGTCACTTTGGTATGTAAATACGTACAACCGTGTTTCAGAACCATCGTCGTTCAGGAGTTTTTCTGTTTCCGCGGATGGTAAAGCGACTGTTATTCCGGACGTTGCAGAGTTTACGTTTGAAGTAATCACGGAGGGCGGCCAAAACCTCACGGAATCTCAAACAGAAAATACAAAGAAGACAAATGACGCAATTGCATTTGTAAAATCGAAAGGTGTGGACGCGAAAGACATAAAAACACAGAACTATAATGTGGAGCCGCGGTACCAGTATTTTAATTGTTCACCAACCCCGGTTATCTACTCGGAAGGAGTTGCTGTATCTGGAGGAGTATCCAAGCTGTCTCTGTCCCGCGCGTGCCCACCGCCGGAAATCGTGGGCTACACGGTGCGCCAGGTGGTTTCGGTGAAAGTGCGGAAATTTGATGCGGTAGGTGATATTCTTTCCGGTGTGGTAGAGAACGGGGCAAATTCGGTTTCGCAACTATCCTTTACGGTGGATGATCCGACAATGGTTGAAAACGAAGCGCGCGCCCAAGCGTTGATGAAGGCAAAAGAGAAAGCAAAAGCAATGGCTGACGCGGGTGGGTTTCGTTTGGGGCGATTGTTGAATATTTCCGAGGGTGGCATTGGTCCGTATTATGACAACCGTTTGTATATCGCAGAGGGTTTTGGCAAAGGCGGCGATGGAGTTGCTGTTCCCGCGCCGTCTATAGAGCCAGGTTCGCAGGAATTCCGTGTTACTATGATGCTCACCTACGAAATTCGGTAAGTATAGAATTGATTTATTGCTCCGTGTGCGATAGTATAAATTGAAATCAGCATCATTCACATAGGTGAAAAAGGAGGCGACATGAATGTCGGCATGTTTATGATTGCTCTTGGCATAGCGTTTTGTGAAAATTTTGGAATTGCATTCTATCTTCGCCGTGGATTGCGCAACATGAATATCAAGAGTCACATAGAGTTATCAATGGTGATTCCTCTTTCGCTCATCGGCGGCGGCGTGCTGTATGGCATATGGCATGGTTTTACAGTGGGGTATTCTTTTGGCGCTGTGCTAACTGCTTTTGTTCTGACACTTTTCAGAGGTCTTGGCATAAGCCTGGGGCTTCATCGGCATGACACGCATAAAAGCTTTAAAGCGCATCCGTTTTTTCAGTTTTTTCTTGCGATATGCCATTGGACAGGAGGTATGCGGAAAAAAACATGGGTGCCTGACCACGAACAGCACCACCGGTACGAGGATACGATAAGAGACCCGCACTCACCCTGGGCACCGTTTAACGGAGGATGGCGCGGTTGGTTGTGGAGTGATGTTGGGTGGCTACTTGTAAAACGGGACTTGCATGTACCCATGCTGACAAATCCTTCTTTTCTAAATGTTGAGCGTTATCTATTCCCGCCGTGTTTTGCACTTGGGTTTGCAATACCATGGTATTTTTTTGGACTTGAAGGTTTTCTCCTGTGCGGTTGTATGAGTGTTGCATATATCTTTAAGACGGCTTTCGGGGTCAATTCGTCGGGACATATGTTTGGTAGAGCTGTAAATAAAAAAAGCAAAAGCCGAAACGCTTCATGGTTTATTGCGCTCATCACGATGGTAGGCGAGAAATATCATGCGAATCATCATGTCGATCAGAGTTCCGCATTCCTTGGCTGGCGCGCGTACGACATTGATGCGGGTAAGTGGTTGCTCCTTGGTCTTGAAAAACTCGGGATAGTATATGATGTGAAGCGGCCGAGAAACTATTATCTTATTTCAACAGCTTCATAAACTCTTTCAGAGGACGCGTATTTACGACGTCCTCTTTTTTTGCCCAGCCGCGGCGGGCTTCCGCAATGCCGTGTTCAAGAAATGCAAAATGTTTTTTCGCGTGCGCATCCGAATCAATTGACATTTTTACGCCCGCTTCCACGCATTTGCGGATGTATTCGGCTTTTAGATCAAGCCGCGTGGGGTAGGCGTCAATTTCAAGAATGGTACTGGTGCGTTTGGCGGCTTTAATAATTTCGTCTATATCAAGAAAAATCGCCTCGCGGGAGTTTATGATGCGCCCCGTAAGGTGGAAAATAATGTCTACATGAGGGTTTTCCATGGCACGAATAATGCGGCTTGTTTGCTCTTTTTCTGACAGTTTCATGTTGGTATGTATGGCCGCTCCCACGACATCAAGCTTTGCGAGCGTTTCGTCATGTATATCGAGCGAGCCGTCTTTGAGAATATTTACTTCAGCGCCTTTTAGAACCTGAAACCTGAAACCTGAAACTTGAAACTTTTTATTCACGCGGTCAATTGCCTTGATTTGCTTTTCAAGTTTTTTTTCGTCGGACCCTCCTGTCATGGCAAGACCTTTTGTGTGGTCGGTTATGGCAATATATTCTAAGCCAAGGCGTTCGGCTTCTCGCGCCATATCTTCAATGGAATTTTCGCCGTCAGTCCAATTGGTTTGTATCTGTAAATCACCTTTGAGATCATCGTACCCTATAAGTTTGGGAAGTTTTTTGTTACGTGATGCTTCAATTTCTCCGTTCATTTCGCGTAGTTCCGGTTCTATGTATTGTAATCCAAGAGCTGTATATATCTCTTCTTCGGTTTTGCCCGCAATTTGCGTATGCCCACGGAAAAGACCGTATTCACTGAGCTTCAGCCCTTTTTTAATAGCGATTTTTCGCAATTCCACATTATGTTCCTTGGATCCGGTAAAATAATTCAACGCTGCGCCGAACGATTCTTCCGGCACTACGCGTAAATCCGCATCCAGCCCGTTTTTGAGCCGCACATTTGTTTTTGTTTTACCGCTACCATATACATGCGCTACCTCTGGCAGTTTGCGGAAGCGCTCCATGACTTCCTCCGGTTTATCGGATATGGCAAGAATATCTACATCACCGATGGTCTCTTTCCGCCGTCGCACTGAGCCGGCAAGCAGTGCCTTTGTTACACCTGGAAACGACTGGATTGTTTTTTCCAGCATGCGAAGCTCCGGCAGAATAAGCCCCAAGACTTTCCGTCCGCCGGATTTTTTTAGAAATTCAATGCCTTTTAAAATCTTTTTTTCCGATTGTTCGCCAAAATGCGGAAGGTTTTTTATTTTTCCTGCTTTGGCTGCTTTTTCCAAGTCTGCAAGATTTCTAATTTTTAACTTTTTCCAGAGTGAGCGCACCATTTTAGGTCCTATACCTTCTATACTCGTAAGCTCGGAAATATCAATCGGTATTTTTTTCTTGAGTTGTGTATATTCCGGAAATGTGCCTTTGGTAAGCAAGCGCTCAATGTGGTCGGCAATACCTCTCCCAACGCCCGGTATTTCTTTTTGCAAAGCATCTACGCCGCCCTTTTTATATATATCAGCGACATCACAGTCGAGCGCTTCAATATGCTCGGCAACTTTTTCGTATGCGCGCGGCTTAAACGGCACATCGTCCATTTCCAAAAGCAACGCCATTTCCTTAAGGATATGAGCAATTTCATGGTTAGTCATATTGTAATTATAAAGTATGGGATATGAAGCGCAAAGCTTATCCAAATATACCCATGATCACAACTGACTAGACACCGAGTGTCTAGTCAGTTGTGATACCACTTAGATAGGCATATTGACAGTATTAATAAAAAAGTGTATAATGTACAAAAGTCAAGTGCCATAAAGGAGGGCGTTATGGATCATTCACAGATTGTTGTTATGACAAGCTGCGAGGCCATGAGAGAGATTATCGACTCGGAAATTTCTTTCGTGCTTAAACTACTCTTTTCGCTTCCAATCGTAACAATGGTTCTCCTATATTGCGTCTGGAGGCAATGATTGGAGGTTCTTTGCAATAATAACCAATAACACTAACGCCCAGTGAGCTGGGCGAGAAAGGGGGAGCTATATGGTTTATGAGTTGGCGGTTGTGACTGGAGTGCCAGCGTTGGTAGGTTTTGGAATTCGTTGCCGCTATGCCTCATGGTGGGCGTTAATCTGGTTGCTTGTTGGTCTGGCCCTACTCTTGGCTCTGTTCTACCATGCCGCTTCGGTGCCGAGAACGTCCTGGTCCATACTTCTCTTTTGCCTTTCTTTGGGCGGCGGCATCATGGGGTTTCTCTTTCCGGGAATCTGGCGTAATATCATTGCTCCCCACGTCATTACACTTCTATTCTGGGCGGCAGTTGGAGGTTATCTCTATTATGCCTGGCATTACCTGCCTGCGGTTGAATTTGCCAGTCAGGTTGCCAGCTTGCGGAGGCCGTTTGATTACATCCTGTGGCTCGCAGCGAAAACGGATGAGCCACTAGTGGTAGCGGCAGGAATTTTTGGAGGAGTCGGCCTATGTGTTAAAATCCTCCGAAGCTGGCTTGATCGTCTAGTGGGGCGGCTGCTAGGTGGCAACTGCTGATCGCGCCGATAGTAACGCTCGAGGAGCGTAACCTGATACGGACGTTCCTCGGAAAGGAGATCTTTATGGTGCATGATGAGACTAGAACGCAGTTGCTCCGAAAAACGGAGTTGAAGCTCTGGCGGGCGGCGCTAACTGCGCTCGTAATCTTTGACGGAGTGACATATTATGCCCTCCGTCAGTGGTATCTAACCTGGTGGGGCTAGTTTTTTGGGGAGGAGTTGTCTATATGACTTGTAAATTCCTCCCCACTTCTATTATCTCGCTGTCTTATGGAGAGCGGAATTGAGAAGTTGTGTATAAATAAGCTTGACGCGATATTGGTTATATGGATATAATGTACTTTTGTTCTTCAATTTTTTTTGAAAGGGGATATACGGATGTTTTTTGAAGGAGGCGAAACACTCTCACGAAAAGAGGTTGGAAAATATTTGGCGCGCGTACCTGGTGTGGTCGCGTTCCGGAAGAAGCGAGACGACGGAACAACAGGATGGGAAGTTGTTCTGAGAGATGAAAGGATGGAGACGGTATATCAAAATCTTCAACTCTTCAAGTTTTTACTTCAATCTTCCATAGTTCAAAAGACACGATGTGTGCGCGTTATCAGGGGAAGGAGTAAACCTCCTTGTGTCCGCCGCCGTATTTGAGATATATATCTCCCCTTGCGCTAGAGCTATCAGGAACGTATTCCTGGTAGCTCTTTTTGTAAAAAAAGAATCCCATGGAGAACTCGGAAAGTTCTCGTGGGGGGGAGTCAGTATAGCATAAAAAATTGAAAAAAGGACTGTGAGACCTGCGCGAGCGACAACCATCGCATCATTTGTCCGACTTTTTCACTTTGCGGACTGTATGATTGCCGCTCGGTAGGCATGCGGTGGACCAGGATTCTGAAGCGCCGAAGTCTTATGCAACCTTTGGCGCTTCAGGTGTCAACCGCATTGTGGCAGTGGCACTTCAACGAGGTTTGGAACCTCTCCATGTCACTACCGCAGGGGCCGTGGGCCTGGGTTCATCCCGGCGGTGTGTTAGCTGTCATAAAATGCCAACGGGACTGCCCGGCGACCGGGGGGGACGCGACCAGGGAAACCGCAATTCATACAATCGGACGGGGAACGGGAACTGGACGGACCATAACGAGACATGATGCCTCCTGGCAGGGCTTGGGTTATTGAAATTTTGCCCCTATTTTTGCTCTGGGGGCAATAAACCAAGCTTTTCTGTGAATTTATCTCCATCATACTCGGTGGGAAATATTTGTCAAGGGGGTCAAGTTTAGACGGAAGACAAGCAGATTGCTGGGGGAAGTTGCCCCGAGAGTAGGGAAATCCACTATGTCTTCCGTTGGGCTATTGATACTCTAGATTAGATGGGAAAATAATGCAATAGGCTCTAGTATTTTCTCTCATCAACAAATAAGCCGGTGCTGTCGCGCAGCGTGATGATTTCGTGTGTGTTGCGAAATAATTCTGTATCGCGGCCAAGCCATACGCGCCAACTGTCAAGATAAAATTTCTTATCGTTGCGATGATCGCGGACGCAGCCCGCGTATGTGAGGTGCCCAATCATATACGTTGAACAATCACTTGACTGCGCAAAAAATTGCGATTGCGTCGGTATGGTGCAACTGGCGATTTTCTTTAAGTTGTTGAGACATTTATCATCTAAGTATAATAACTCGTTTGTGTCCGGGCGAGGGCATTTTTTGCTTATGGCGGGCTTAAATTTTGTTTGCTCATTGAAATACCCGGTGCAGATGTTTTCGCGGAATGTCGGATATTTTTCCTGCTTTCCTGCGGCAATGGTTAGTTTGCCGCTCGGCGGAAGTGTTATCGGACGCAGCGGTGAATCCAAAAGACCGGGAATATCGTACGTCTGGGGAATTGTGATACGCGACCCCTTACTGGTTTCAATATACCATCCGGTTACGAGTATGGACTCATCTCGCGAGCGGTTGCGGATAACTACGGTTTCGCTGTTGGGATCGGTACTGCGGCCGCTGAAACTTGCTATGGTTATTTTTTTATAAAAAGTTGATGTCGCTGTTTTGGGGAGAGGATCTGCGAGTGTTGATTCGTCTGGTAAGTCGGTGGCAGTCAGAATGTCTTGATTGAGATACGCGCGTGTAAGGGCGGTAAACGATCCGTCAGCAGGAACTATGCGTTTTTGTGCTTGGTATGATCGTACTGCCTCTCCCGTCAGAGAAAAATAGTTTCCGGTGGATTCCGGGTGGGAAAAATGTCCCCGTGCTCGGAGTGTTTCTTGCAGGCGGACAACGTCAGAGTCATTACGCAATCCAAAAAAGAGATCGCGCATAAAAAGCTCCGTTTCAAATAGTTCTGGCGATGGCTTTTGAGCCGATAGCAGTGTGTTTGTTTTCTTGCGTGTGAGCGCATTAAATACTCCATTCGCGGGTGTAATGCCATGTGTAAGCTGAAAGCGCAATACAGCACCCTCAGTAACGGTGAAATAATTTCCGGTTGACTCGGGATAGGCAAAAAAACCTTCGGCGCGGAGAAATTCTTGCAGCCGCACAACATCAAGATTATTGCGCAGGCCGGGCGCAAGATCGCGCGTAAATTGCGCTTGCGCTTTCAGGGCAAAGATTGCAGTTAACACAAACGCAAGAATGGATACTTTCTTCATCATACGATAAGCTAATACTACCATGTCTAACGCACAAAAAAAGATACTGACCCTTTGTCTTGTTTATACCAAAGATAAGATTCTTCTGGGCATGAAAAAACGCGGGTTCGGCATGGGTAGATGGAATGGGTTTGGGGGTAAGATAGAAAAAGGGGAGTCTATTGCAGATGCCGCAAAACGTGAATTGCAGGAAGAAGCAGGTATTGTGCCGCACGATCTGCAAAGACGCGGCATTTTGAATTTTACGTTTATGGGTGATCCTGTCTTGTTGGAAGTGCATGTGTTTAGCGCAAATTCGTTTTCTGGTGAGCCGGCCGAATCAAACGAGATGAGTCCGCAGTGGTTTTCTCATGCCGATATTCCCTATGATGCCATGTGGCCGGATGACCAGTATTGGCTACCAAAAGTACTCGCGGGGAAGAATATAGAAGGAATATTCCATTTTAAAGATATACATACGATTCTAAAACACGAAATTCGCGAGGTATAAAAAAGCCCCTATTACCGAAAAGGGGGCTCGCTCTGTGAGATTATATAAAATTATGTTGTGCCGCTTCATCAAAAGACTTTTTTATGAGATTTTCTCCATCTACCGCCATTTTCATTGCATAGATAATACACGCTTCGCTATCACAACACCGGATATGCGCTCTTCCGTATACCGCTTCCTGTGTGGAAGGCCGCT